>RFHX01000270.1 GCA_003695725.1 Candidatus Schekmanbacteria bacterium | reverse complement strand
GAAAATGATATGGCTTTACCTTTTTATATAGGTAAAACATTTCCTGAAGATGAATCATGGACGGATATGTTGCACAATTTAAAAGCAAAAAAGGTTGCTTATCTTGTCAATGACGATACACTTGAAGAAATCTATTCTATTCTGCCCCATGGAGTTGATATTAAAGAATTAGGGAAAGTCGGCAGAAGCATCTATTTCTTAATTTCGAACTTTGATATAAAGGAAGCAAAAGAAAATTGAGTAAAGTATCTTTTAAAAAACGCAGGGATTTTCTTCCGCTTTCAAAGCCGACAATCAATGCGGAAGAAATCAAGGAAGTAAGCAATTCACTTAAATCTGGCTGGATTACCACAGGACCTAAGGTAATAGAGTTTGAAAAAAGAATTAAGGAGTACACAGGAGCAAAACACTGTCTTGCTGTAAATTCAGGCACCGCAGGCCTTCATACTTCATTGCTTTCACTTGGCATTGGAAAAGGTGATGAAGTAATAACTACTCCTATGACTTTTGCCGCAACAGTGAATGTCATCGAGCATACTGGGGCAAAACCGGTATTTGTTGATATTAATTTTGGCACAATGAATATCTGCGAAGAGGAAATCGAGTCAAAAATCACAAAACGCACCAAAGCAATAATGCCGGTACATTTTGCCGGTCAGCCCTGTGATATGGATATGATTCTTTCAGTTGCGAAGAAAAGAGGAATTTTCGTAATTGAAGATGCCGCCCATGCAATAGGCACGGAATACAAAGGCAAAAAAATTGGTTCATTAAAAAGTGATGCTGCAGTATTCAGTTTTCATCCGTTGAAAAATATAACAACAGGTGAAGGAGGAGCTGTTGTTTTCTCAAAAAAATCTATAGGAGAAAAAATCAGTTTGTTGCGATTTCACGGCATTACTTCCAGCGCATGGAAGCGATACTCGCAGGGAGGCAAAGCTGAATACAAACTTCATATGCCGGGATTCAAATACAATATGCTTGATATTCAGGCGGCACTTGGAATACATCAAATTAAAAAACTTGACCAATTTATTTCAAGACGCAAATATCTTGCAGAAATTTATACAAAAGAACTAAAAAACTGTGAAACTGTAACTCTTCCTGAGATTGTCAACTACAGCTGCCGCCATGCATGGCATCTTTATATAATAAAACTAAACCTCGAAATGCTAAAAATATCGCGGATGCAGTTCATTGAAGAGCTGAAAAAATTAAATATTGGCACTGGAATACACTTCCAGCCAATTCACATCCAACCCTATTATCAGAAAAAATATGGACTTCGCAAATCTGATTATCCCACAGCGGCTAAAGTTGGAGAAAGGATTTTATCGCTTCCTCTCTTTCCCTTGATGAAGGAATCTGATATTAAATATGTTTGCAATGCAATAAAATACATTTCAAAAAAATTTAGAAGATAGGTTAAATTTTTAAAATGAAAAATCATAAAGAAGATAAAATTTATCTTTCCGTAGTTGTCCCTGTTTTCAATGAGGAAGAAAACCTTGAAAAACTCGTTAAAGAACTAACGAATGTTCTAAAAGATTTATCGATAAACTATGAAATTATTTTTATCAATGATGGAAGCACTGATTCATCATGGGAAATTCTTAAAAAAATAAAATCTCTATATCCCGAAGTTCGAATCTACAATTTTGCAAGAAATTACGGACAGCATACAGCAATCTTTGCGGGCTTTGAACTTGCACGGGGTGAAATAATTTTAACAATCGATGCAGACCTTCAAAACCCGCCTGAAGAAATCCCAAGGTTTATAAAAAAGATTGAAGAAGGATATGACTCAGTTGGTGGATGGAGGAAAAACAGACACGACCCTATTTTTAGAAAAATCGTGTCGAAACTTGGCAACATAGTTTTAAACAAAATTACAGGGATAAAACTCAATGATTACGGCTGTATGTTAAGAGCATATAGAAAGGATGTTGTTAGAAGAATCATAGAGCTAAATGAGTTTTCAAGTTTCTTTATTCCTGCTCTTGCATACAGGTATTCAAAAAACCCAACAGAAATTCCTGTTGTGCACAGAGAAAGGGAAAGAGGAGCTTCAAAGTATAATGCTCTGACACTCCTTAAACTAAACTTTGATATATTGACAAACTCCTCCCTCCTTCCTCTTCAGCTGATTACTCTTCTTGGAATATTAATATCAATCTTTGGTTTTGTCTCTACATCGATTATTACCATTCTTGCCATTGCCTCCAAAACATTTAAAATGATTCATATTATTGTTTCTCTCCTTTTTCTCTTCTTAGGTATAGAAACAATCTTAATAGGGCTTATTGGTGAATATGTAGGGCGAATTTATTACGAAGTAAGAGGTAAACCTCGCTATGTAATATCCCACACAGATATCTTTGGAAATGGCAAAAGGTTGGAAAGAGAAAAATGAAACTTGTCATATTCGCATATCATAATATTGGCTATATTTGTATAAAGGAACTATTAAAACAAAAAGCTAATATCGCTGCAATTTTTACTCATAAAGATTCAAAAGATGAAAATATATGGTTCAAATCAGTCGAAAAGTTAGCCCGACAAAAAGGAATTCCTGTATTCACACCAAGCAGTAAGGAAATTAAAAGCAAAGTTTTTTTCAACAAACTGAAAAGACTGAAACCTGATATCATTTTTTCATTTTATTACCGCTATCTCCTACCTCAATCCATCCTTGATATTCCTCCCTATGGAGCATTCAATCTCCATGGGTCATATCTTCCCGAATACAGGGGCAGATGCCCTGTAAATTGGGTAATCATAAATGGAGAGAAAAGTACAGGTGTTACACTACATTATATGGAAAAAAAGGCGGATTCAGGAGATATCGTAGCTCAAAAAAGAGTTCCAATTTCATTTAAAGATACTGCATTGACATTGTTTAGAAAAATGGAGAAAACTGCTGCCGAACTCATACGAAAAACTTATCCAAAAATTATTGAGGGGAAGATTAAAAGAATCCCACAAGATACAAAAAAGGCAAGCTACTATGGAGGAAGAAACCCTGAAGATGGAAAAATTGAATGGGACAACTCTAAAGAATCAATCTACAATCTGATTCGAGCAGTAACACATCCCTATCCCGGTGCCTTTACTTATCTAAATGGAGAAAAACTCTATGTTTGGAAGGCACAAATATCAAAGAGAAAAAATAGATTAAATGATTTAAAAGCAGGAACAATCGTCAAAGTTTTTCCAAAAAGAGGAATGTTAGTAAAAACAGGCAATGGATATCTACTCTTAAAAGAGGTTCAACTTGAAAATGTGAAAACTCTTAAAGAGGCAAGACTTTTCAAAAAATTCAAAAAATATGAAGGACTCGAATTAAAATAACAGGAAGGAGATTAGAAGTGAAAATATTGATTACAGGTGGAGGTGGCTTTTTAGGTTCACATTTGGGAGATTATTTTTTGAAGGAAGGCCACGAAGTGTTTGCCCTTGACCTCGCAAAAGACTTGAAGGTTGCTCACAACCTCAACAATAAAAATTTTCATTATATAAAGGACTCCATTTTCAATGAAGACCTCCTCGATGCATTAATATTAAAATGCGATTTAGTATATCATATGGCTGCAGTCGTTGGAGTAGAACACTATGTAGAAAATCCATATAATGTTTTGAATGTAAATATCAATGGCACTCAAAATGTTTTGAGGATTGCTTACAAATATGGGAAAAAAGTTGTATTTACATCAACCTCTGAAATCTATGGTAGAAACCCCAAAGTCCCCTTTAAAGAAGATGATGACAGAGTTTTGGGCTCAACGAGAATAGATAGATGGTGCTATTCAACATCGAAAGCGGCAGGAGAGCATTTTTGCTTTGCCTATCATTCTATGGGGCTTCCTGTAACAATAGTAAGATATTTCAATGTTTATGGTCCACGCCTCGACCGAATTGATGTTGGTAGAATAATCACCATATTTATGGGTCAAATATTGAGAAAAAAGAATCTTACAGTAATAGGCGATGGAATGCAGACAAGATGCTTCACCTATGTCGATGATGCCATAAAGGCAACTGTTGAGGCAGGATTAAACGAAAAGGCAAATGGTGAAATATTCAATATTGGAACAGACAGGGAAACAACTATCAAAGAGCTTGCAGAATTAATGATTAAATTGTCCGGTGTGGATTTAGATATTGAATATGTATCTCAAGAATCGGTCTATGGCAACAGCTACGAAGATATCAGGCGAAGAGTGCCTGATATTACAAAAATGAAAACCATATTGAATGTCACTCCAAAGGTATCCCTTGAAGAAGGACTCAAGAAAACAATAGACTGGTTTTTTGCAAATGAAAATAATTTCTAATTTCTTTTCTTCACCAACTCTATCTTTAAAAATAGATGTCGATACAAGTCTCGGTCTTAAAGAAAATGTGCCTTCCATCCTGAAAATTCTTTCAAAATTCAATATAAAAGGAACCTTTTTTGTTGCAATGGGTCCTGACAATTCAGGGAAAGCATTGAAAAGAATCTTTCGAAAAGAATTTTTCAAAATGACTCTCAGGACGCGCCGTATAAAGAGATTTCCACTAAAAACTCTTTCCTATGGCTTCCTTTTAAAAGCGCCAATAATTTCTCTCGAAAATAAGGAAATCTTAAAACTAATAAGAAAAGAAGGACACGAATGCGGCATACACGGTTACGACCATGTAAAATGGCATGAAAACTTGTCTGAAATGAGTCAAGATGAAATAGAAGAAGAATTAATAAAAGCAAAAAAGCTCTATGAGGAAATTCTCGATGAGTCGCCCTTATCGTCTGCTTCTCCGGGATGGCGTGCCACAGAGAAAAGTCTTGAAGCAGAGGATAAGTTAAATCTTAAATATCATAGCGATACTCGAGGGAAGACTCCTTTCTTCATTAAAATAGGAGAAAAGCTGTTGAAGACATTGGAAATACCAACTACTCTCCCTACAATGGACGAAATCTATGGCTTCAATGGTTTGAAGGATAAAGAATTGCCGGTATATTATCTTGAAAAAATAAGAGAATCCTCTTTTAGTGTAATGACAATTCATCCTGAATTGGAAGGTGTTGAACCGGGGAAAAGTATCTTTATTGAAATTTTATCAAATCTTAAAAATGAGGGAATAAAATTCATATCTTTAGATGAGGCATCTTCCCTCCTACTGCAAAAACAGGGAAAAATTCCTCTTTGCAGTATAGAAGAAAGGATGATTTGCGGTCGAAGTAGCAAGGTTGCAGTCCAACTTATTGACTAAGCCCTATTTTCAATAAATACTTTTTTATAAATTTCTTATCCTGTTATAATACCTATTTAATAGACGGTACCGAAATTCTATCAATAATCCAAAAGCGGAGTTAGAATGAATAATAAAGAAACGCTCAAGCGTGATATTGTGTTATTATTTTCCACCGCTTTTGTGGCTGTATTGGTTTATTCCTATAAACTCTCTGAAATAAGCTTCTGGATTGATGAAATCCAAACCACAACATACATTAAAGAATCATTCTGGGAAATGATACGTCTTGTTACGCAAAAAGAAGCCTGTCCTCCTTTGTACTACATTATGCTTCATACTGCTCATTTATTAGGCGCAAATGATGAATTGACCTTAAGGATACCATCGCTTCTTCTTGCCTTTTTTTCAATCATAACCATCTACTTTCTTGCAAAAGAGCTTTACAGCGCAAGGGAAGGTATTATTTCATCATTTCTTCTTGCAATATCACCGCTATTTATAATATGTGCAAGAGATGCCCGCCTTTATTCTTTTTTTATCTTCATTAATTGCCTTCTCTCTTATCTTTTTTTAAGGGCTATAAGGTATGAAAAATTTAAAGATTGGCTTCTTTATACCGCAGTACTGACATTATCTTTCTATGGCCATTATTTTGTTGCTTATATAGGCATCTCCCAATTCATTTATCTATGTATCCTTTGCCTTTTAAAAGAAGATACAAATGTAATAAATAAAAACAAAAAGGAAATATTTCTAAACTTTATCTTGAGCGGCATAATTTCAACTATCTGTTTTATTCCTTGGATTGACAATCTTCTGATTCAAATTTCAAGAAGGCATGAAATTTTTTTAAACATAAGCGCCTTACAAAAGATAAAAAATATTAG
>RFHX01000269.1 GCA_003695725.1 Candidatus Schekmanbacteria bacterium | reverse complement strand
ATGAAGTTTGTTTCACGCATCTTATAAGACAAGTTTTCTTTTAAATATTCGGTTTTGAGATTTTTATTATATTTATAAGTATCTGAAACAGCATTATAGATATTGCCCGTATACCAGCCAAATTCGAAGAAGGAAAGAATTGCGCCTGCAACATATATGTCACGGTTAAAGGATTCTACTGCTCCCCAAGCAAAAAGTCCGTTGAGCAAAAATGAAAAAAGAGCATCTTTTTTTCTGCCTGCATAAATTTGACCACTGCCGGGCAGTATTGCTGACATAATTCCAGCGAGTGCCGGAGATTTCAACTTAAGCTTTCTTACCCCTTTGATGCTTTCAAGAAGTTTTTCTGCTTCCTTTCCTTCAATGCTTTCTTTTTTGACTGATTTAAGATGTTTTTCTGCGGCATTTAGGTTGCCTTCCATTAGATTGTGTTTCCCTAAAAGTATCTTGAGTTTTTCCAATATACTGCTGTTAGGCATTGTTTCTTCAACTTCTTTCAAGAGCTTCAGGGCAGATTCTTCTTTTTTTGTCTTAATAAATGAATCGGCAATATTTAATATTGCCTCTTCTAATCTTTTATTTTTTGGATATTTCGATAAAAAATCTCTATATCTGTCGATGGCTTCTTCATATTTTTCTGCCTTATAATAGGAATTGGCAATTCCAATTTCGGCATCAGGAATTTCTTCAGCTTTTGGGTAATATGAGATGAAGCGTTTGTATTCTGTAATTGCCCTGTAATAATCGCCTTCTTTATAAAGCTCATTGGCAAATTTCAAAAGCCGTAACGCTTCTGTGCTTTCATTTTCTGCTGTTAAAGAGACCTTTGGGAAAAGGAGAAAAGATAAACAGCTGGAGAGAATCAGAAAAAATGTGAAAATATTTTTATTTCTTATCATTTGACCACCAGAAATCGTTTGCCTCTATTGGGTCATATATATAATAGCTTCCTTTAACTTTTATAATCTTTCCTCTCTCAAGCTCTTCTGCTTCATGAATCAACCTGTCAGTTGTCATCATAATGCCAATGATACTTCCATGTTTTTTAAGTGCTTCTCTCGAATAATGAGAACAGCTCGGATACATACTGCATTTTGTTCCTGTTAGGTCTGACACACCATATTGATAAATGGTCAAGCCAGCATTTAAAAGAGAGTTGAGAGGGCTTTTTATGATTTTAAAGAATAAATTCTTTTCTTTTTCCCTGTGCAGGTATTTTGTTTCTTTTTTGTAAAAATCTTCCGGACCATTCAGTCCCTTGCCAAAAGAATTGGATGCAAAGAGGATAAATAAAATGACTGATATAAAAACAGAGATTTGAAGTTTAATTTTCATATCATTTTTTTTTAGGACCTAAAATTTTGTTTCTTGCAAATTCCAAATCCTCCATAGTGTTGATATTTAGGAACATCCTTTTCTTTTTGTCATATTTTTCCCATTCAGATTTTTCAATATATCTTACATTGACTTTCGAGAAAAGGTCTATTATTTTCAAATTGCCTGCCGCTAAAAGTTCTCTTATTTGGGGAAGGCATGCTTTGGAATATATTGCATGAAGAGGTTGAAAATTGCGCCCATCTCGCGGAATCAAGATGTCGAAATTTCTATTTTCAGATATCATTTTTTCAATAAATTTCTTTTCAATAAATGGCATATCGCATGAGAGGAAGAAATTGAAATAGGTTGGAGATTTTACAAGTCCTGTGTAGATTCCGCCTAATGATCCACTTCCCGGCATTAGATCATATAAAACAGGATTGTCTATTTTTGGAAGTTTACTGTCTCTTCTTGTGATGATTGCAACATTTTCGAAGATTTCAGAAGTTTTTCTTATCATCAATTCGAGGAGGGATTCATCACCTATCATAGTGTTAACCTTATCTTCTCCCAACCTCCTGCTTTTCCCTCCTGCAAGGATAAAGCAAAAAACATTTTCGTGATCCCATTCCGATGGTCTTCTAAAAAAATCCAAAGCTGATACCCTCGTGTTAAAACCTATTTCTTGTTGTTTGAAATTTCTATCCTTATATCTGCTTCTTTTTCGATTCCTTTCAATCCCTGCAGATATCCTTCAATCATTCCCTTAAGGGTTTTTTGGATGAAAGGTTTAAGAGAAATGTCTTTACCATTTACAAAGAGTTTAACCTTTGAATCTTCAGCAGTACCTTTGTTTTTGATTAGAAATTCTTTTTCAATTAATTCTGCAACGCCTTCTGCATCGTCTAATGAAAATTTGGGGACATCAACAGGAAAATCAGTGTCCGAAACAAGTGCAATTAGCTTATCATCATTGTCGCATAGGATTGTTTCATGAACTCCCTTTCTGAAAATTTCTATTTTTGGAAAATTTTCTCTCTTATATCCTTCCGTAATGATAAGGTCGAGATTGTGGAAGTACTTTGACCTTATTTCTTCCAAGCTCAGGTCTGATTCCGAATTTCTTACAAGCGCCAATTTGTTAGGAGATGAAATTATAACTTGATAGGCACCTGCCTGCTTATGCCTCCAGCTATCTTTCCCTTTGACATCAAACTCAAAGTCCTGATGTGAGTGATGTTTTATTGTGCCGATTACATAACCTCGCTCCACTAATTTTGGAAGCAGTTTTTCAATAAATGTCGTTTTTCCAGAATTTGATTTTCCAACAATGGATATAATTGGTGGCAGCATATTCTTTTATCCTTCCTTGCTTTAAATCGATTCATCTAAGAGGATAACCTCAGTTTCCTCACCTTTTTTGAGAAGAGTCACATCATTTCCTATAATGGCAATGCTGTTTGCTTTTGACATAGAAGTCAAAATACCAGACCCCTGAGCACCTGTCGAGCGAAAGTAATAGTTGCCATTGCGATTTTCAGTGATAGCTCTGATGAAATGCTTCCTTCCCGGCTTTTTTTTGATATCTTCCAATGCCTGAGCTCTAACACATTTTCTTTCAATTCTATTGTACCCTAAAATCTTTTTAATCATTGGTCTTACATAAAGCTCAAAGCATAACATCGTTGCTGTGGGATTGCCCGGAAGCCCAAAGACGAGAGATTGCCCCATTGTGCCGAAAAGGAGAGGTTTTCCCGGTTTTTGCGCCACTTTCCAAAATTTCTTTTCAAAACCAAGTTCCCCGAGCACATCCTTAACAAAGTCGTAATCTCCAACCGAAACACCGCCTGTAGTAAGAATAATATCTGCGCATAATGCCTTCTCGATAGCTTTTCGCAAGATTTCTTTGTCATCTTTTATGATTCCCATCTGTAAGGGAATGGCACCGCTTTCCAAGACTTGCGCTTCAAGGGCATAGTTATTGCTTGTAACAATCTTTCCCGGTGTTATTTCTTCATTGATGTCAACTAATTCATCTCCTGTTGAAAGTATGGCAACAGTTGGTTTTCTATAGACTGAAACTTTTCCTACTTGTACCGATGCCAGGACTCCGATATCAGCAGGTGTAATAGCTTTCCCTTTTGATACTACAATGCTGCCAATCTTTATATCTTCACCCTTTTTTCTTATGTTTTCATCCTTTTTTGCACTTTTCTTTATTGTTACTTCATCACCTTTGTCATCAGCGTATTCACGCATAACTACTGCTTCAGCTCCTGCAGGGATAGGTGCTCCTGTCATAATCCTTGCGCATTCACCATTTCTGATTGTGCCTGAGAAGAATGTTCCTGCAGGAATGTCTGCTATCACTTTGAGTTTTACTCCTGAAGATTCAGATGCACTTTGTATATCAGAAATTTTTACTGCAAAACCGTCCATTGCTGAATTGTCCCATGGAGGCACAGTAATTTTGGCTTCTATATCCTTTGCACAAACTCTTCCCAAAGACTCAGTAAGCGAAACTTCTTCTATATCCTGATTTACAGGTGTGTTAAAGACGATTTCTTTGGCTTCTTCAACAGAGATCATTTTTTTCTACCTCTTCTTTCTTTTCATGATTCAAATGATGATTTAAAAAGCTTCAAAAAAGTAATTCTATATTTAGAAAGAATATCTTTTATAGTCAACCTTTTAGGACATTCTCTAAAGTTTGAATAGATAGAAATCTGAATAAAATATGTATCAAGTTTATCTGCCTGTCGCCCTGTTGATTGCATCAATGAGATTAGAGATCTTTAAAGGTTTGCTGAAATATTCAAAAGCGCCGGCTTTTAGTGATTCTTCTTTGAATTTTTTGTCGCCAAAGGCAGTTGTAATTATAACAGGTATTTTGGGAAATTGTTTTTTTATTCCTGTAATTACTTCGATTCCGCACAGTTCAGGCATATTTTTATCTGTTATTACAAGGTCAAATTTTTCATTTTCCATAATTTTTAGTGCTTCTTTCCCGTTGAACGCCTTTTGCACATCATATCCTTTCAACTGGAGGATATCCTCGAGCATTTCACAGAATTCTTTGTCATCATCGATGATTAAGATTTTTTTATTCCCCATTCTTTTCTATAAAATTTTAAGATTTCAATAAAAAATATAATCATTTAAGAATATTAAGCAGAAATCGTGCCAAAAAAGGATAGATACATCAAAAAATGCTATCTCATTGAAATAATGTAGTATTTTCTTTTTAAATGGTGGGGAAAAGTTTTATTGTAATTAATATGGGAAAGACATTTCTGACATTTTGTCTCTATTCCTTGTCTTTATTGCTGATATTGTATCTTTTTTCTTTTCTGTAAAGTGTGCGTGAGCTTATTCCAAGAATTTCAGCCGCCTTTTGTTTATTGCCTCCAACTTCTTTTAAAACAGCATCGATATATTTTTTTTCAAAGTCTTCAAGGGGAAGTTTTTGTTTCAAAAAGTAAGAAAAATTGAATCCTGAAGACGATTCACTTATCTGAAAATCATCAGGCTCCAGAATATTTTTTCTGCTCAGCATAACAGCCCTTTCGATTGCATTTTCCAATTCCCTTACATTGCCTTTCCAATCATGAGTTGTCAAAACTCTTACTGCTTCATCTGAAATTTCTTTTTTAATACCCTGCTCTTCTTCAATCTTTTTCAAAAAATGATTTATCAATAGAGGAATGTCTTCTCTTCTTTCATTAAGAGGCGGTATATGTATTGGAATGACATTGAGCCGATAATATAAGTCTTCCCTAAATCTTTGTTTTTCAACTTCTTCTTCAAGATTCTTGTTAGTTGCGGCAATTATTCTTACATCTACATTGATTGTCTGTAAACTTCCCACAGGCCTTATTACTTTATCCTGAAGGACTCGAAGAAGTTTTGCCTGCAATCCAAGTCCCATATCGCCAATTTCATCAAGAAAAAGAGTACCCTTATTGGCTTTTTCGAATAAACCCTGCTTTGAGCCGACTGCCCCTGTGAATGCGCCCTTTGCGTGACCAAAAAGTTCGCTTTCCAATAATCCTTCAGGTATTGCAGTGCAGTTTATAGGAACAAAGGGCCTGTTTTTTCTTTTTCCATTGTAATGAATTGCCTTTGCAACTAATTCTTTTCCTGTACCGCTTGCTCCATAGATTACGACATTGCTGTTGTTTTGCGATACTACTTTTATCATTTCAAAGACCTTTTGCATTGCCGGGCTTTTGCCAATGATGTTGAAGAAACTGTATTTTCTTTCTATTTCGTTTCTTAATTCTAAATTCTCAATCTGAAGATTTCTTTTCTCAAGAGCTTTTCTAATCGTAAGAAGAATTTCATTCATCTTGAAGGGCTTAGTTATATAGTGGTATGCTCCCTGCTTTACGGCTTCGATTGCTGTTTCAATCGAGCCAAAGGCAGTTATCATTATTACTTCAATATTCGGGTCGATATTTTTGATTTTTTTTAGCAGCTGCATTCCGCTCATCTGCGGCATTTTCATATCAGTAATAGCAAGAGCGAAATTTTCCTCTTCTGCAAGTTTCAGGGCATCGCTTCCTCTATTTGCAACAAAGACGGCAAATCCCTCTTCGGTGAGAAAGTCTTTGAGGACTTCTGCCATTTCAAGGTCATCGTCTACTACTAAAATTTTTTGTTTATCTGTCATATCCTTTTAGAGTTTTCCCCTTTTTTGATTCCCGGCAAAGTGATAAAAAATTCCGTCCCTTTCCCATAGATGCTTTTGACATTAATATTTCCCCCATGGTCTTTAATGATGCCATAAGTAACAGCTAATCCAAGTCCTGTCCCTTTGCCTATTTCCTTTGTGGTGAAGAAAGGGTCGAAAATTCTCGAAATATTTTTTTCCTCAATACCGATCCCTGTATCAGAAATTACGATTTCAACCATATTTTGCGCCTTATTGCTTTTAGTTTTAATTGAAAGCTTTCCGCCTTCAGGCATTGCATGGATAGCATTGATAAAGAGATTGATAAATACCTGTTGAATTTGGTTTTCATCTCCTTCAATAAGGAGAATATTATTATCTATATTTTTCTCTATTACAATCCGAGATTTGTCAAGCTTTGTTTCAAGAAGAAGGAGAGTATCTTCAATTACAGTGTTTACATTAACTCCCTTTGTTTCCTTCTTTTCAGAGCGGGTAAACTTTAGAAGCTGCTGGATTAATGATGTAATTCTGTCAATCTGTCTGATAATGGATTTGAGCCCTTCGTTTATCTTTGGATTGTCGCCTGCCAGTGAAAGAATATATTCTGCCCGTCCTGATATAATATTAAGCGGTGTACCTATCTCGTGGGCTAACCCTGCCGTAAGCTCGCCAACTGCTGACAGCTTTTCCGACTGAATAAGCTGTCTTTCAAGATTTTTCTTTTCAGTTATATCCCTTACGATAACTGAACATCCAATGGGATTGTTATTGTTGTCTTTCAATAATGTTCTTGTGAGAGCCACATATATTCTCTTGCCTGATTTTGTAATTCTTTCAGTTTCATAATTTTTCAAAGCGCCTCTCTTTTCTGTCTCTTTGATTATCCATTCCATTTCGCCTTTTTCTCTTAGGTCTTCTGGAATTAAAATATCAAAGGACTTGCCAATGATTTCTTCTTTTTTATAGCCATACATTTCTTCAGCGCCTTTATTCCATGTTGTGATGATGTTGTTTTTATCAAGACTGATTATGGCATCAGCAGAGTTTTCAGAGATATTGGCAATATATTGTTGATGTCTTATGAGTTTTTCCTCAAGTGCTCTTTTCTCTGTTACATCTTCTATGAAAATTACTGCACCAGCAAGATTTTTATTGTCTCCTTTCAACGGGCTAGCTATCAAATCAAAGACTCCCTTACCCATAAAGGGAAGACTTAAATTCGTTTTTTTGACAGTAACATTTTTTTCGATGGTTTCTTTTATTGCGTTGATTAGAACTAAATGTTCTTCTTCCGGTATGAATTTTGTTATTCTTTCACCTTCAATACTGTTGGCTTTAATGCCTGAGATTTCTTCGAGATAGCGATTCCAAGCTGTAATATTGAAATCAGTATCTACGGCAAAGATGCCGACAGATATGCTCTCTAGCATGTTGTTTGTAAATGCAATATTTTCCTTTAGTTCTTTTGTTTTCTCTTCTACGAGGTGTTCGAGATGAGAATAAGATTCTTCAAGTTTTTGAGCCATCAAATTGAATGATTTTGCCATTTCATTGACTTCATCTTTTGTTGATACAGTTACTCTTTTGCTGAAGTTTCCTTTGCCTATTTCCCTTGCAGCTTCGCTTAGATGCATAAGAGGTTTGCTTATGTTTAAGGAAATGTAATAGGCTGTCCAAGCAATGATAAAAAAGAATACTATGCAAAAAGTTATTGCCTGATTGCGAAGTTTATTTAGTGGTTGAAATGCCTCAATTTCATCGAGTTCACAGCAGAGAATCCATCCAGTTTTTGGTATAAGCCGGTAGGTGCCAACGATTCTTCTCTTGTTTTCTCTAATAAAACTGCCTGTAACTATTTTTTTATTAAGTGCTTGAATGATTTCTTCTGTATTTCTGACTTCGTTTTGAATGCCCTTATCATATTCAGTAAGTATGGCATAGGAAGGATTTGCAAAATATATTCTACTTGTTTTTCCCAATTTCTTTCCTTCATCGAGAAGAGCGAAAAGCTTTGCATTGCTGAGTTTTGCGGCAAATACTCCCAAAAATGCTCCGCCAGTAGTTTTGATTGGCGTGCTTATCGTTATTGTTGGCACTGTGCCATTGTAAGAGATTGTAAGTGATGTCTTGATACTACCTTTTTTGTAGTAATTCGTTTTTGAGCGGTCCATTCCAATCAAGGCAGGATTTACAGAGGCAATAATTTTACCGTCTGTGCCTAAAACAAAATATTCATTACCGAAATTATCTTCTTCCTGAAGCTTTTTTATGAATTCATTTAAATCTTTTGCGGCTTTTTGTCGCCGCCTTTTGCTTCTTGCCGGTTCTTGGACTATTTCAACATTGTTGAGCATATATTGGTTAGATGAAAAGACTGAAGCAATACTGATTTCTTGTTCTCTAATAAAGTGTTCAATATTTGTGCTGATATAGAGAGATACCGTTTCAATCTGATTTAAGATCCTCGATTTAAGTGCCTTTCGTGTGATCGTATATCCTTGATAAATTGCAAGAAACAGAGGAAGGAGTGAAAGTATCAGAAGTGCTATAAAAATCTTCCTTCCTATGCCGCTGAAAATAAGGAAATTTAATTTCTCTTTCTTCCTGTTGTTATCCATAAATTATTTTCTTTTATTCATTTTGAAAATTATTTCATTTTATAAATCAAATCAATGAGAGAAATTTTTATTAATACAATAAGTTAAAAAGTATTTGGAATTTAGAATGTGATAATATTTTTTAAAAAAAGCTTTCACATCTTCTAACGAAGCATTTTCAATATGAGATAAATCTTTCCCTATTGTGGGCCATTGATAAGGATGTTCT
>RFHX01000268.1 GCA_003695725.1 Candidatus Schekmanbacteria bacterium | reverse complement strand
GATAACATTACGAGCGTTCATATGGCATATGGGAAGAAAGGTTTTAATCAGGATTCTTCTAATGTATGGACATAAGGTTGGCTTATGGGAAAGATGACTGTGGTGGCATTATTATGATATTATGAGAAAGTGAATTGGCTTTCAATTTATTCGTTGATAGACACCGGAGGAAATAGAACAAGACTTGCTTTTAGAAACGATTAAAGGGATTTGCAGTTTAAATTGATGGATTTTTGAAGCATAATCTTACTGAAATCCTCTCCAATAGTTAAATTTAGTTAAATTATAAATTCAACTAATTGGGAAATGATTATATCTGCTTAGTCCTTTACAAGGATTGATACACCTACACCCCTAACATCTCTCTCAATACCTTCAGATTGAGAACATCCTCTTTGTTGTATTCGAGGAGTTTTTCCAAAGATTCATATGAACCATAGCGTTCATAATTTCGCCATAGTTGAACTGCCTTATAGCCATCAACATCAGTAATCGTCCTACCAATTCCAAGATTCCTCTCTACAACCTTCAAACCTCCATAGAGATTATTCTTCCAGCAAGAATACATCAAATCTTTGTGTCTGAAAATCTTTTCCAAATCTATTCCCAGTTTGGCTTTTATAAAAGGCAAGTCGAACCGTTTCCCGTTATATGTATAAAGAGTATCGACGCCATTCAAATAATCGAGTAGTTCTTCTGCTGTGATATCTTTTCCAAAAAGTTGAATAATCTCCTGCTCTTCATCGTCTTCAATCATTATTCCAATTACAGTCAACTCACTGTTAGCCGGATTCAGTCCTGTTGTCTCAATGTCAAGATAAGCTTTTTTAGGCATCTTAAAATTCCACTTTTATTCATCACCAAAAATAGAGAATTCAAATAAAGGAAGTTTAATCATCTATAGCAATTAGCAATAGAATTGGCAATGGTAGTGTTAAGGACGAAGAACTCTTATGACAATTGCTGATGGAATGCTGAAGGTGACCTGTCTGCATACAAAGATTTGTCTATTGACTTAGCTGAAAATTTATAGAAAAAAGGAATAAAAAACCTCTCACAATATCAATCAAAATGAAATATGGTGGTTATAGGGGAAAAATTCTCGATGTAAATCTTAGTGAGGAAAAAATCACTCTCTTAGACTTCAACGAAAATGATGCAGAAAATTTCATCGGCGGTGGGGGGCTTGCCGCTAAAATCGTAGCTGAACTTTTCAAGCCAAATCTATCTCCCCTTCATGAAGATGCGCCTCTGGTATTTGCGACAGGACCATTGACAGGGACAATCGTCCCATGGAGTGGACGACACTGCGTTGCAGGCATTTCACCCCTTACCCATCTCTGGGGAGAATCTTATTCAGGGGGAAATTGGGGTAAAGGACTGAAACAGGCGGGTTACGATGCACTAATTATAAGAGGGGAAGCAAAAAAAAAGGTTTATTTATATGTTTCAGACAAAAAGGTATCAATTGAAGATGCATCTCACTTGAAAAACAAAGATTGTTGGCAAACCGATAAAATTTTGAAGGATGAACTTGGCGATAAAACTAAAGTAGCTTCAATTGGACTTGCTGGTGAAAACATCGTGAAATTTGCAAGTATTCTCAATGATGGTTCTGCATCGAGAATGGCTGCACGATGCGGTTTTGGAGCGCTTATGGGGTCAAAAAATCTCAAGGCAGTCGCAGTGCAGGGAAGCAAAAAGGTGAAGCTTTATGATGAAAGCCGCCTTATTGAATCAATAAAGGAAAAACTTCCTCCGCTTATCACAGAAAAAGAACATTGCCTTAAAAAAGCCCGCTTCGTATTTTCAGGATTTGTAGATGATGGCAGGCACGGTGTTGAAAATTGGCGGAAAGGTGATCTTGCCGGATTCAAAGAAGCGCTTCTTGAAGAAGTGGAAAAACATATTGAGAAAGCAAAACCATACCTATGCTCTGGCTGCAGGACTGGATGTGTAGAATCGAACACACTCAAAGGAATAAGACAATCCGTCTGGGAATCTTTTGCACCCCTTGGCTCACAGCTTGGAATAATCGATATGGCTGTGGTGCAGGAGTTATACGATATCTGCAACCGCAATGCAATTGATTCAATTTCAGCAGGCGGCGTCCTTTCCTTCGCAATGGAATGCTTCGAGGAAGGCATTATTTCAAAGAAAGATACTGACGGCATAGAGCTTGAATTTGGCAATGGAGAGGCGGCAAAAGAGATGTTAGAGAAGATTTGCAGGAGAGAAGGATTTGGCGAAATTCTGGCAGAAGGCACAAAGCGGGCGGCAAAGCTCATTGGGAGAAGAGCTGAAGAATTTGCTCTTCATACCAAAGGGCTGGAAATACCTGCTCATGATCCGCGCACACACAACTTTATGGCTCTCACATACGCAACTGACAACAGAGGCGCAAGTCACCTTTCTGCCTCCAATCCGCGCATAGGGGAGTCTGATTTCGCAGATCTTCTCAAAATCAGGTTCGAGGCAGAAGGAACGGCTGAAATGGTTGTGCGTAGGCAAAACTATTCTACACTTCTAAATTCATTGGTACTTTGCATCTTTTCTCAGGCAGGATATGCGCAGTATTATAGCCCTGAAAATTTTCAAGGAATCAGCGCAAAGGAAGTCAATGAGTGGTTCAACTTGGCAACAGGGATGAATAAAGATATCGATTCAATGCTTTTCGATGGAGAACGTATATTCAATTTGAAACATATCATAAATAGAAAACTTGGATTGGAATCCTCTGAAGATTCCCTACCCAAAAGGTTCTTAACGCTAAAAAGAGGACAAGGACCTGCGGCAAATCATCTGCCTCAAATGGACGAGATGATAAAAGAATATTACGAAAAGCGCTCTTGGAAAAGAAATGGAGATTTAAGAGAAGAAAAGGTAAATCAGCTTGGGCTGAGGAGATTTACTTAAAAACTAAAAAGGAGAAATGGATTGAAAAAGGAACTTACAAAGGAAATCTTCAAAAGGATTTCTGAAAAAATTGAACTTGTCGAAATTGAAGAATTCAAGGATTTGGAAAGAATTTACACTCTTGAAGGAGAAGAAGTTGGCTCATTGAAGGCCTATGAATCAGAAAAAATCGAGAAGGTGTCATTTGCAGAGTTTATGCCAATGAAAGGTATGGAATACATCAATGTGACAATAAAGCCCCGACCAAACTTCAACATACCGATGTATTCTTTCAACTATAATGTAATGGCGGAACAGAAAAAGATTCAATTCGATGTTGACCTATATCCTGCTGTTGACCTTGCAATACGGCAGGATTATATTGATAAATATTATGAGCCGCTCACAGAAATTTATCTCAAAGAAAAAAATGCATCTTATTTCAATTGGCGTCTTTCAAACCGCTCATGGGTTAGGGCAACTGCTTCGCCATATTTTTTTATGTCTGCCACTGACTTAGAAAATGAAGAGAAGGTGTGGTCTCTCTTTTACAAGTATCTCGATGCTGAAATGAAAATCATTGAGGAAGAAAAAGCGGTAAGCGATGAAGAAGCAAAACAGATTGCATACAGACGCAGCTACATGATAAAAATAATGTTTGAACGGGAACCTGAAAGAAAGTGGCTTGAAAAGACCTTTGGTAAGGAAGTTGCTGACAAATTGGCACGAGCAATGGTTTAGATAGCAGGAAAGAAGTGGGGAAAAGAGATGGAAGGAATCGGGATAATAGGGCTTGGCAAGATAGGAAAGATTATAGCAAAACGCTTGTGCAAAGCCGGGATCAATGTAGCTGGCTATGACATAGCTCCTGATAAAGAAGAGCTTGAAAAAATTGAAGGCCTACAACTGAACTCCTCGATAAATGATCTTGTAGATAGTCTTACCCCTCAAAGGATAATTTGGATAATGGTGCCTGCAGGTGAAGAAGTAGATAAGATAATCGATGAAATTCTTCAGGCAGACCTTACAGCAGGTGACATTATCATAGACGGGGGAAACTCTGATTTCAGAGATTCAATCAGAAGAGCAAAATATCTAAAAGACAAAAACATTTTTTTCCTCGATGTTGGCACCAGCGGAGGTGTAAAAGCGGAAGAGAACGGGTTTTGCCTGATGATTGGCGGAGAAAAGGACGCCTTCAATGAAACAACCTCAATTATGGAAGCCCTTGCCTGCAAAGATGGATATCTCTACACTGGAAAAAGCGGGAGCGGCCATTTTGTCAAGATGGTGCATAATGCAATTGAATATGGAATGATGGAAGCGATTGGAGAAGGATTTGAATTGCTTCACAATGGACCCTATAAGGGAATGCTTGACCTTGAAAAGATTGCACATCTATGGTCAAATGGAAGTATCATTCGTTCATTTCTTATCGAGTTGACTGCGCAAGCCCTTTCGGATTATCCTGAATTGATAAATATTGAAGACTATGTTGAAGATTCGGGAGAAGCCAGATGGGCACTTAGAGAAGCAATCGACTATAATATTCCTTTTGATTCAATATCTCACTCTCTTTTCAAACGAATCGCTTCAAGACAGGACGAGTCCTTTGCTCTAAAGATGATATCTGCTCTAAGAAAAAAATTTGGCGGACACAAGATAAAGGAAAAAGAATAGTTTTTTATCTTTCCGTCCTTCGAGTAATTTTCACCCCCCCACTTCAAGATGGCACAACTGCATATAACCTTTAGGTAATTTTTAGAAAACGGATTCAATTTGTCTTAAAATTTCATTGGCTACTGCGTCGGGAGATTTTGCGGCATCAACCACGCATACATCATCACTTATTTCTAAAACATCAAACTGGCTTTTAAGAATCTCTCCCTTGAAAAAATGATTTTCACGCTCAGAAATCCTTTGAAAAGCTGTTTCATAATCAATGTCAAGAATAAAAAATTGGACACCTTCCAAATTTCCCCGAATGATATCTCTGTATCTCTTGTTGAGCGATGAACAGGCAACAATTATATTTTGCCTTTCTAATAATGATTCCTTTATTTTTGATCTAATCTTCTCAAGCCAAGGCAGTCGGTCATCATCGCCTAAAGGAATTCCCGAAGACATCTTTTCAATATTTGTTCGAGGATGAAAATCATCGCCGTCGAAAAAGGGCCATCCAGTGCGTTGTGCCAAGATTCTTCCAACAGTCGTTTTGCCAGCGCCTGCCACTCCGCCAATTATTACAGCTTTGCAGTCCTTCTTCATAGTCCCATTTCTGTCAAATAATTTCTGATTCTTTTAAATGCAAAAAAATTCTTTTACAAATCCTCTCTTGGATAAGATTATCAGATTTTTCTTTCAGTTGTTTAAAAATTATATCTTTATTTCACTACGGCATCTGGAAGGGAGCAAAAACTGTGGAATTTTCATTCAATACCACGCACTGCTTTTTTTATGAAGCAGAAGAAAAAAAAGAAGACACAGTAGGGAAACAACATTGGTTTGACATCTTTCAATTAAATAAATATTATCCATCCTTGATTTAAAGCTTATTGCGAATCGATAGTCATTTTTGAAAGTATAAGAAAAAAAAATGAATGATTACTCAACATATGACTGCATTGTCGTAGGCGCAGGACATGCCGGCTGTGAAGCGGCGCTTGCCGCGGCAAGGATGGGCGCTAAGACTGCAATAATTACAATCAATGCAGACAGAATTGCTCTTATGTCCTGTAATCCTGCAATCGGTGGAGTTGCGAAGGGTCATCTTGTTCGTGAAATCGATGCATTGGGCGGCGAGATGGGCAAAGCCATAGATGATACTGGAATCCAATTCAGAATGCTAAACACAAAAAAAGGACCTGCTGTGTGGGGACCTCGCGCGCAGGCAGACAAGGATGCTTATTCTAAAAGAATGAAAAAAGCCCTGCTCACTCAGGAAGGTTTGACATTGATTGAAGGTGAAGTGGAAGAAGTACTGACAAGAAAGAGCAGGATTGTGGGGGTCAAATTAAACGACGGCAGAAGATTTGAGAGTAAAGCAGTAATCTTGACAACAGGCACATTCTTGTGCGGCTTGATGCATTTTGGTTTAACTCAAAAAGAAGGAGGAAGGCTTGGTGATCCTGCCTCAAATGGTATATCAAAAAGTCTTGAAAAGATTGGCATAAAACTTGGACGCCTCAAAACTGGGACACCTCCTCGTCTTGAGAGGGAAAGTATTGACTTTTCCGAACTTATTGAACAAAAAGGTGATGATTTTTTGATAAAGTTCTCCCACTTTTCATCGAAAATTCCTGAAAACAGTGCGGTGTGTTATATAACACATACAAATTCGGATGTTCACAAGATAATCAAGAGAAATTTAGATAAATCTCCCCTTTATTCTGGTATAATTGTGGGAATTGGTCCCAGATATTGCCCTTCAATTGAGGATAAAGTGGTAAAATTTCCTCAAAAATCATCACATCAGATATTTCTCGAGCCTGAAGGGAAAGATTCACCTCTCATCTATCCAAATGGAATCTCAACAAGTCTGCCTGAAGATGTTCAACTTGAATTTATTCATAAAATCAAAGGGTTGGAGAATGCACGAATCGTTCATCCCGGTTATGCCGTTGAGTACGATTTTGCATATCCCACACAACTGAAACCGACTCTTGAAACAAAGGCAGTTGAAGGACTCTTCCATGCAGGACAAATAAACGGCACATCAGGTTATGAGGAGGCAGCGGCACAGGGATTGATGGCTGGCATCAATGCAGTTTTGAAAATTAGAGGTGAAGAGGAGTTTATTCTGAAACGCTCGCAGGCATATATTGGAGTGCTCATCGATGACCTTGTCACTCTCGGCACAAAAGAGCCCTATAGGATGTTTACATCAAGGGCAGAGCATCGCCTCCTGTTGAGACAGGATAATGCAGATATGAGATTGACAGACTATGGATACCGCTTCGGTTTGATCGATGAAAAAAACTACAAAAAATTTATCGAAAAACGAAAGGAAATTGAAAAACAGATATTTTTTATGAAAAATAGAATAATAAATCCTGACAAGGAAACAAATAAATTTATGAAGTCAATTGGAACATCACCTCTAAAAACTCCGCAATCATTGGCTGAAATATTGAGAAGGCAGGAAATCGATTTGAAAAAGCTCGAGCCTATAGCAGGATTAAACTCTTTGCCGGAAGATGTTGCCCAACAGGTCGAAATTGAGATAAAATATGAAGGGTATATAAAAAGGCAGTCATTACTTGTAGATCAGATGGAAAAACTTGAAAGGATTAAAATACCATCGACAATTGACTATTCCTCGATAGGCGGACTTTCAAGAGAAGTGGTTGAAAAGCTGGAAGAGATAAAACCGATGACGCTTGGTCAAGCATCGCGTATTTCTGGAGTTACGCCTGCGGCAATTTCAATACTAATGGTATATGTAAAAAAGTTATCTAAGGATTCACAACAAAAAGAGGCAATTTTATGAATCGTGAGAAAAACCTTAAAGTGGAATCTGTTGCTCCTGAAGTCGAAACATCTGTAAAAGAAGTTTTCAAAGTAGCAAGATACATACAAGACAAATCAAAGATGGAAAAGATGGTTGTCTTTCTTTCCGAACTCCTCAAATGGAATAGAAAGATAAACCTCACAGGGACAGATGATGCTATGGCTTTGGCTGAAAAACAGCTTTATGATTCCTGTATGCCCATAAAATGGGAAATTGAGAAGTTATCACAAAATTCTACATTGCTTGATATTGGCTCAGGAGGAGGATTCCCTGCAATTCCTTTAAAGATACTTCGTCCACAGCTTAAAATGCATCTGATTGAGAGCAAAACGAAGAAAGTGAATTTCTTGAAACATATAACGCGCATTCTCGATTTGGAAGATATAAAAATACATTCCAGCAGATTCCCCTTCATTGATTCTAAAGAATTGATTGAAGAAAAAATCGACATAATCACAACCAAGGCAGTAAAACCTGATTTGGGAATTTTAACGGCAATGAATCAGCTGATAGCAGATGATGGAATTGTTCTTCTCTATAGAAAATTCACGAGAGAGGAAAAAAAGATGGTAGTTGAAAGCAAATTCAAAGTCTCTGAAGAAATATCCTATCTTCTGCCAAAGTCGAGGACAAAGCGCACATTGACGATTTTGACGAAACTACCTTCTTAATTTCTGTCGTTTCTTATGAACCATAATTTTTTTCTGCTCTTCTTTCCCTTTAATCTTCTTTTCAATAAATATCTCTTCTCCGCTTCGAGGGTCTATTCCTGTGAAATACATTAGCGTCGATAATGTTGAAGGAGTAGGAGTAAATATCTGCACTTGCTCAGGGATTGAATGCAGTTTTTTCGAGAAGAATTCCCTGCATTTTTTCATATCTGCACTACTGCATCCCGGATGAGCGGCAATAATATAAAATGTTAAATATTGCTTTTTCCCATATCTCTTATTTAAAGCGCGAAATCTGTTGCAAAAGGGCAACAGATATTTCACATTGCATTTTCTCATATATTTCATAACAGACTCCTGCGTATGCTCAGGGGCAATCTTCATTTGTCCTGAAATATGGTCAGCAATAAGTGAATCAAGATATTCTTCTCCATACTCACTATCTTCCATCACCAAGTCATAGCGAATACCGGAAGCAACGAATGCCTTTTTCACTCCCTTAATAATGGATATCTTTTTCAAAAGATCTATCTGTGATTTGTGTGAAATTTTCAAATGGGAACAAATCTTGGGATAAAGGCATTCTTTTTTGATGCATTTCTTAAAATCCTTCATCTTTGCACACTCGATCCCATACATATTTGCAGTCGGTCCGCCTACATCAGTAATATAACCATGGAAATCTTTTAAAGATGCAATCTTCTCAACTTCTTTAATGATAGATTTTTGGCTTCTCGATAAAACAATATTACCTTGATGAATCGGTATCGAGCAAAAACTACATTCACCAATACATCCGCGATGAGTGGTGATGGAGAATTTTATTGTCTCCTGCGCCTTTACCTTCCCATTGCGCAAATAGTAAGGATGAACCTCTCGGGTAAAATTCATTTCATATATTTCATCAAGCTCGGCTCGAGTCAGAGGTTTTGCAGGCGGGTTACATATCAAATATCTATCACCTGTTTTTTGGTATAGTCCTTTTTTTGAAACAACTTTGTTATGCTCATAGAAAATCATAAACATCCTGACGAATTCGTCTTTTGACCTTTTTACATCCTCAAAGGAGGGAAGCGCGATATAATCGTCAGGAGCTTCCTTTGATATATAACAAATGCCTTCAATATCTTTAAAATCCTCGTTACTTCTTATTCTTTTCGCTAATTCAAGTACTGCTCTCTCGCCCATTCCATAGACGAGCACATCCGCCTTTGCATCAAAGAGGATAGAACGGCGTATCTTGTCTTCAAGAAAATCATAGTGGGCTATACGCCGTAAACTTGCTTCTATACCGCCAAGGACAATCGGTTTTGTTTTTTTAAAATATCTTTTGATTAAATTTGCGTAAACAATTGTTGCTCTGTCAGGCCTTCGATTGTTTTTGCCGCCGGGAGTAAAATCACAGTTTTTGCGCTTCTTCCCTATGGCAGTATAATTTGCAACAATGGAATCGGTTGCACCTGCAGTTATACCCCAAAAAAGTTTTGGCTCACCTAATCTTGAAATATCTCTATCTGTATGAATATCGGGTTGAGCTATTATGCCAACTTTGAATCCTGCTTTTGCAAGATATCTTCCAATGACAGATGCACCTATAAAGGGACTGTCGATATATGTATCTCCTGTGACGATTATTATATCAAGGGCATCCCAGCCACGGACTTTTAATTCTTCTTTTGTTGTTGGTAAAAACATCATTTCTTCTAATGCGTGTGTAAATGTCACTAATTTTTTTATAGAATATCTGACTTACTGAATCTTATACAATTTAGCTATTAGTTATTGCAAATGGCGGATATTTTCAAATGTAGAAACAAAAAGAGCCAATAGGAGACAGTCGTTTCTTAAATATATTTTTCATTGATCTACACAGCAATACTAAATCATGCTTATGGGGCTTGTCAGGCAGGATATTTAATCTCAAAAAGAATAATGCCCTTCTTTTCCCAGATTTTTTTGAGAT
>RFHX01000267.1 GCA_003695725.1 Candidatus Schekmanbacteria bacterium | reverse complement strand
GGTCTATTTTTATTCTCAAAGGATCCATTATTCACATCTCTCTTTCATAATAGAAAAAACCAAACAAAATAAGTTTCATTAGTTTTTAAAATGTGTTTATATTAGGACTACATTTAAATGTTTGTTTCTTATATCTTATAGAATTTTTTCAATCAACTATCAATGTGGTTTCAAAGTTTAGAAGGGATTGAAAAACAGTGCAGGGAAGAAATGTTTTTTTGATTCTGCTTTATATAATTCTTGGAATGTTAGCTGGAAATGTTTTATCCGAATTGTGTCTGCTAATTCCGGTAGATGCTTTAAAGAAGATATTTTCAGCAGGATTTGATATTGGTTTTTCTCCCACTACATTGAAACTTCATTTTATTACTTTGACTTTGGGGGGAAAAATTTTTTTCAATGCCGGAACCGTGCTTGGGATATTGTTTGCCATATTTTTATATAGATGGAGCAGTGGAAGATAAATGGATGAAAAGAGAATCATTAGTCTAAAAGAGGGGGATTTTATAGATAGCTGTTATGCTGTAAAGTGGGTCCAGCTTTTTCACAAAAAAAATGGCGAACCTTATCTTCGCCTTGTTTTGACTGATAAGACAGGGGAAATACCGGCCATTTGTTGGAATTTTAAGAAGGAATATGAAGAAATCAAAGTAGATTCTATTTGTTCCATCAAGGGGAATGTAAATCTATATAATGAAAAACTTCAGGTGGTAATCTCTTCTATAGAAATTGTAGATGATGAAGAAGTTGATTTTTCCCTCTTTGTCAAGACTTCAGATAAAAGCATAGAAACTCTTGCACAAGAAATAGAAGAGATAATTTCAAATGTAGAAGCGGATTATTTTAAAAAACTTATTTCAGCATTCTTTGATGACTCTGCTTTTAAAAGAAAATTTTTGACCCATCCGGCGGCAAAATCAGTGCATCATTCATGGGTTGGAGGACTTGCAGAGCATACTATTGGAGTGTGCAGAATCTGCTCTTTTTTGGCAGGATTATATGAACTCAACAGCGACCTTCTCATAACGAGTGCGCTTTTGCATGATATTGGCAAGATTAAGGAACTCAAAAATGGGATTACAGCCAATTATACAGATGAAGGGCGTTTGATTGGCCATATTATCCTTGGTGTAAATATGATTGATGAAAGGATATCTGCAATAACAGATTTTCCTGCAAATGCGTTAAATGAATTGAAACATTCTATTTTAAGCCATCATGGTGAACTTGAATTTGGCTCTCCAATCAGGCCTATGACAATTGAAGCATTGGCTCTTCATTATGCAGACAATACTGATTCAAAGATTTCGGCTTTCAAGGATTGGATTGAACAAAAGCCTGATATGAGCGACCCGAAATGGACCCAATTTTGGCCAATGATGGACAGATTCATTTATAGGAATTCCGATTCTGATTAGGGGTTGCACCATCTTTGTTAAAATCAGGAGGAAATATCTTTCCCGGATTCATTATTCCCTGAGGGTCAAAGGCTTGTTTTATTCGCGCCATAAGATTTAATTCTTCTTTTTCTATTTCAAGAGATATATAGGGCGATTTCGTAATGCCGATACCATGTTCACCGGAGATGCTTCCTCCCATATTTACTGTTTCTCGAAAAATCTCTTCTACTGCTTTTTCAACTCTTTCCATCTCTTCTTCATTGTTTCTGTCCGTCATTATATTTGTATGAATATTGCCGTCTCCTGCATGACCAAAGCAGATTATTTTGAGTTTATGGCGCTTTGCAATTTCATAGATTTTCTTTAAAATTTCAGGAATCTTGGTGCGAGGGACAGTAATATCTTCATTTATCTTTGTTGGAGATAATTGTCCCAAGGCCGGAGATAAACTGCGCCTTATTTTCCATAGCTTATCGATTGCATCTTTACCTGATGCCATCTTTATTTCGTAGGCATTTTTCGTGGCGCAAATTTCTTTTATAATTTTGGCTTTCTTTTCTACTTCTTCTTTATTTCCGTCAATTTCCATTATAAGGAGAGCTTTGCACTCCTTTGCGATACCGAATTTCATAAATTTGTTCACTGTTACTATGGATTCTTCATCCATAAACTCGATTGTGGAAGGTATGATCTTTGATGAAATTATATCAGTTACTGTTTGTGCTGAATCTTCGATGCTTCTAAACATTGCGAGAAGGCATATTCTTGATTCTGGTAGAGGGATAAGTTTCAATATTGCGCGTGTAATTATGCCCAATGTCCCTTCAGAGCCTGTAATAAGGCGCGTAAGGTCATATCCTACAACGCTTTTTGCCGTTCTTACTCCTGTTTTGATTAGTTTCCCTGGTGGGATAACTAAATTTAATCCGAGAACATAATCCCTTGTGACTCCATATTTGACTGCTCGAGGCCCTCCTGAGCATTCTGCAATATTTCCCCCTATTGTAGAAAATTTTAAGGATGCAGGATCAGGGGGATAAAAAAGCCCTCTTTTTTCAGCTTCCTGCTGAAATTTTTCTGTAACTACACCCGGTTCGACTTCTACAATGAGGTTTTCAGAATCAATGTTTATTATCTTATCCATCTTTGATAGGCATACAACAAGTCCACCTTTGATTGGAACGCTTCCTCCTGTAAAACCCGAACCTGCTCCTCGCGGAAATATTGGTATGGAATATTTGCTTGCCGTTTTTACAATTTTGATTATTTCATCTTCTGTCAATGGAAAAATCACCGCATCAGGCAAATAGCTTATATCAGCAGCATCATAGGAGTAAGTTATTAGGTCTTCCCTATAAGTGGAGAATCTCTCTTTGCCTGTAATATTACAAAATTCTTCTCTTGCTCTCCTCTCAATCATTTTTGTTTATTTGATATCTTTCTAATTTATAATTTTTATAAATTCTAAGCGAAGTCCTATCATCAAGAAATTTTTTTATACCGCAGTTTACAAAACTTATAATGAGAAGGGTGTTGGAGTCCCTTCTTTCAACTTTGAGGACTCTTCCTTTTCCGTATTTGTCGTGCCAAACATAGGTGCCGATGGCATATTTTTCATTTTTTTTTCATAACACTTCAATATTACTTTAAAAAAAGGCAACTGTCCAAAAATAGAATGCTTTTCAATAAATAAATTTTGAAAAAATTGCTCCTTCAACTGTCGGTTTTTTGGACACTTTTTTTACTTATATTTCAATTAGTTATAATTTTAAATAAAAAAGTGTCCAGAAAACTGAACATTATTATGATATGATCTATTAAACAGAATATATTATCTATCCTATTGTTTACTTAAATGATTAAATAATTCAGTTAGTTACAGTTGTAT
>RFHX01000266.1 GCA_003695725.1 Candidatus Schekmanbacteria bacterium | reverse complement strand
TTGAAGATTGCAGATTTAATTGAAAGGCATAAAAAATGGGGATTGAATGTACTTGGTTTTATCAGGCCGGCTCGAGAGTCAAATGAATTAAATGCACGAGGAGACGCTTTAGACGAAAAGAAAATTTTATGTGATATAAAAAACCTTCCTGAGTTTGTTCATCACAATGTAGTTGATGAAATTATCATTTGTCTTCCCGGAAAAAATGTAGATGAAATAGACTATCTTCTTTCTTTTTGTGAGGAAGAAGGCATAAGAAGCCGTCTTGCCCTTGAATATTATCCAATGATAATAGCGAAACCCACTCTTGAATATTTTCATGGAAGACCCTTCCTTACTTTTAATATGGTTCCAGATAAAAACTTTGAATTATTATTGAAACGAGTAATAGATATAGTTGTTTCAATAATAGCTTTGATTCTTTTTTCTCCACTTTTCCTGATAACTGCACTGGCAATAAAATTAAATAGTCCAGGACCAGTAATCTTTAAACAGACAAGAATTGGGCTTGCAGGAAGGAATTTCACAATTTATAAGTTTCGTTCAATGCATATTGGGGCTGAGAAATCAGTTGCCAATCTTTTGCCATTGAATGAGAGAGATGGTCCTGCCTTTAAAATTAAAGATGACCCTCGTGTGACTTCTGTGGGGAGAATTATCAGAGCATTTTATATAGATGAACTTCCGCAATTGGTAAATGTTTTGAAAGGAGATATGAGTCTTGTAGGCCCTCGTCCTCCTCTGCCATCGGAGGTCGAAAAATATGAAAAATGGCATCGCCGCCGTCTATCAATGAAACCGGGAATGACTTGCTTTTGGCAGATATCTGAAGGTAAACAAAAGTTTACTTTTCCTGAATGGATGAGGCTTGACTTGAAATATATAGATGAATGGAATTTAACGACAGATTTTAAGATTATGTTAAAGACAATTCCAAAAGTATTTGCCGGAATTAAGAGTTTGATATAAGATTATTGAGTAGTCACTCGAAAAAAACTTGACAACTAATTTCTCCAAAGATATTGTAGTTTTGTTACCTTGATTGTATATTTATAATAAAGTATTCTATTTTAAAAAAAGGAGCATACCTATGAAGGGAAGACCTTTTTTGATCTCTGCTTTAACTGTTTTCTTTTTGGGCAGTCTTTTTTTTAATATCCCATCTGCAAAAGCAAGTGTATCTACAGATAAAGGCGAAGCTGCCTTGAGAATTGGTGCTCTGGGAGGCAGTGTAAGGGTTGAGGATCCTCTTTCTCCTATCTACAAGGCAAGTGTAGATATTGGATTACACGATTATAGAGATGACGATGGCACATATGGATATGTCAATTTTCAAGCAGAAGCTCCTGAAGGAGGAATAGCAGCCTCCGTTTCAGGAGAAGATAATAATGTACTTACAATTGCATCGGATGCAGACCTTAAGGGGACATCATTAAGTAATATTAGTTTTGGCAATTATCTTGTCTTATATTATGATTCAGATAATGATGATAGTATGGACCAATTTCCTGCTTATTTTCTTAAATTAAAAAATATAGATACTGCAAAGAATCAAATTACTGTAAATGGAGAACTTCCAACTGAAGGTAAAATTAAAATTGTCCAAGCAGTTCAAACACCAAAATTTTCAATTGATACTGTTCCTTTTCCCTTCACTTGGCCCACAAAAATCAAAGGAGGCGGAGGCAAGGTGTTGGCAATAGGTCCTGCTGTGGTTTTTCAGGTAAATGACGATGCAAATATAGGGTTTGTAAAAGTTAAAAAGAAGAGAATCAACAGATTTGATAAAAAAGTAAAGATAACCCTTCCTTATGATACAGATGTTGTTTCAGCTTTAGGTTTGAGTACAAGCAGGTTTCGCATCTATTCTCTTACAAGAAACAGTATGAAAGCTGTAAAAGTGAAAAAAGTAAAAAAATCACAGGGTGTAGTAACTGCAAAAGTTAAACATTTTACAATCTACCAAGTAGTGGTGCCCTATAAGGAAAGTAATTCTGTTTCGTATATTTCAAGTGTCAATGCCAAAGTAAAAGGTAAGAAGGCAAAGATTGCTTATAGCCTTGCTGATGCTAATAATGATGCATCAGATATCAAGATAGAGCATAGAAATAATCCCTCAGATGACCCTGATTCAGGTTGGAAAACAATCACTACAAAGAAAGGTGTCAAGCCGGGTAAAAAAAGATTTAAATGGAAAGTAAATAAACTCACAACCGGATATTATCAGGTGCGGGTAACGCCAATTAAGAAAATTGGCGGCAAAAAAATAGAAATGATCGGGGCAGGTTCAAATATTTTTTATGTAAATAATGGCAATTCCAAAGCTTCAGCGCCTTCTGGCTTAAAAGGTACTGTTGATAATGATGTTTCTCCGCCACAGGTTTCTCTAAGCTGGAATGCAAGTTCATCTGCTTCAAGTTATAATATATATAGGCAGTTACGCTATGAAACAGGTGGCTGGGATAGAGATTTTGTACTTATTGCAAATACAACATCGACTTCATATACAGATACAAGCATTCCAAAATCCTTTTATGATGCCGCATATCAGATTACAGCCATAGATTCAGCAGGTCGTGAAAGCAAATTTTCAAACAAAAAAGAATTGCGCCTTGCAAGTATAGTGCTTTCAGGTTATGGCGGTTACTATGGCTATTATTCAGGTTGAGGCCTTTCCGCGGTTTTTAAAAGTAGATTGATTCTTGCAAGCCCTTTTGAAGCAAGATAGTGTTGAGGGTTGTAATGAAGGGCTTCTTCATAGTCTTCTTTTGCTTTGATATAGTCGCCTATGAGCTTATAGAGATTTCCTCTATTATAGTAGGCATTTGCAAGCTCGTTTACTAAAATTCCAACTTCATGAGGCCTAAGTTTCAATTGCATTCGAGCCAACGATATTTCGATCACTTTATTATACTCATTTAGTGCCTTTGAATATTTCTTTTTGGCGAAATAAACATTGCCAAGTTCGTTATAGGCATAACCTAACAGGCGGTTGATGTCAGAAACATAAGGAGTGAGAGATAGCGCTTTATTGCATTGTTTGATAGAGTCTTTGAAATTGCCCGTTTTAAAATAACTTAGAGCGAGTGCATATCTAAACTTGGCATTGTTGGGAGAGAAAGATAGCGCTTTTTTGAGAAGAGGTATTGATTTTTCCCATTCTTTTTTCATTGAATATCTTTCTGATTTTGAGAAATAAGCTTCTCCTATGAATTGTGATGAATATATATAGATGCCTGCAATAGAAAAAGCTACAAATACAAGCGTGACTAATACTTTGACAAAATTTCTTTGAGGAAGAGAAATTTTGAATTCTTTTTTTCCTTTTCCAGACAAAAAAGCCGCAGTAATCCAAAAATACATTATAGGTACAGTTTTGAAGAAATTGAAGCTTACCTGTGAATGAATAACAGTTGCGGCAAGAGCGCAGATAAAACCGGCAAGGATAATCTTTTTTTCTCCTTCATATTCTATTATTTTTTTATAAGATGTCTTGAAAATACTATACAATAGGAAAATGAAGGCAATCATACCAAAAAATCCTGTTTCTGCACCTATTTGAAGGATGTCGTTATGTGCCCATTTGAGCATATCGTAATCCATTTTTAGCTCATTGGGTGTTCTGTATTTTTGTGCAACAATCCAGTAATTGCCCAATCCAACACCAAATATTGGGTTTGATTTAATCATATCAATAGTGCCTTTCCACATTTCAAGGCGGACGAGAATGGTAATAATCTTGTATTTGAATTCACTTTCTTCTCCTGATGCAACCTTCTTCATTTCCTTGAAAGGTATAAAAAGCGCTTCCAAAACATGAGGTTTCGTTGCAGCTATTCCTCCTGTTATGAGGATGGTAATTATAAGGACAGCAATGATTCTTTTTATAATGAGGGATTTGTTTTTTACGGATATATTAGTGCTCAGAAAAGCGAAAATAATTGTACTGATGATACAGGCAATCCATCCTCCGCGTGCAAAAGTAACTGCGAGGGCAGTTATTTGTATTATGAAAAATATGGAATACAAAGCCATATAAATTTTCTTTAGTGATGATAAGATTAAAGAAAGAGTAAGCGGTATTATGATGATAAGATAATGAGCCAAAAAATTGCTGTGGCCAAGAGTTGACCTAACCGAATTTGCAAGATTAAATGATTCGGCTGTGAAATACTGATATATTGCTATGGAAGATACCAATGTCCCTACAATTGATGAAACTATGGCAATTATTTTAAAGTCTTCGTTTTTTAACTCTTGTATTATAATAAAAGAAAAAATTGCTGAAAGGATAAGTTCTGAAAGTGCATCAAAAAAAACATACTTGTTTGTCATATTTACTGCTGAAAAGAGAGCGATAATAATAAAAATTGAAAGAGGAATCAAAAGAGGTGAATTGTATATAACAGTTTCGCGTGAAAATGCTTTTTTTATCAAATAAATTGATATAAAAATTATCAACGAAATCCTATAAGCAAGTGTTTTGACTGCATTGAAAGGATTTAAGGTCAGATTTGATGTAATTAGAGGAATTATGATGACCATTGCAATGATGAGGAGTAAAAAGATAGGCAGCTTTGTTTTTTTGTTTCCGTTCTTATTTTCTTTCTTTGCCAATACTAATATGCTCCTTGACTATAATTTTTTTTTAAATATAAGTCCCATTGCATCCTTGTAC
>RFHX01000265.1 GCA_003695725.1 Candidatus Schekmanbacteria bacterium | reverse complement strand
TATGGTTTGATTCTTTTAAATTGAAAATTCCTATTATAGGGGGGCTAATTCATAAGATAGCCCTTTCCCGTTTTTGTCGGACATTGGGAACGATGTTGAAGAGCGGAATTCCAATTTTATATTGTATGGATATAGTAAAAAATGTGGTAAACAATAAGATTTTGAGCAATATAATCGAGGAAGCGAAAGAGGATATTTCTGAAGGGAAGGAAATTGCTTTGCCACTGAAACAAAGTGGACTTTTTCCGCCAATTGTTACTCATATGATAGCAACAGGTGAAAGAAGCGGACAATTGGAAGATATGCTTTTAAAGGTCTCTGATAGTCTCGATTCAGAAACTGATTCAACAATTAAGGCATTGACTTCATTGTTAGAACCAATAATGATTTTGGTTATGGGGGCAATTGTAGGGTTTATTGTAATCGCAATACTTCTTCCAATTTTTGAAATGACAAGAGGGATTAAATAATTAAAGTAAAAGGAGAATAAAGAAATGGCAGGAAGGAAGAAAAAAAATCTATATGATGATAGAGGATTTACGCTCATAGAAATAATGGTAGTCGTTGTAATAATAGGAATTTTGGCAACATTGATAGGCACAGCGGTTATAGGAAGAATAGATGACGCTAATATAGCCAAAGCAAAGAGCGATATATCGACAATAGCGTCAGCGCTCCAGCTTTATAAGATGGACAATGGCAGTTATCCAACTACAGAAGAGGGTCTTGAAGCACTTGTCAAAAAACCTGCTGGTGCTCGTAACTGGAGCAAAGGAGGATATATTGAAGGCAAAAAAATTCCTAAAGACCCATGGGGCTCAGAATACAATTATCTCTCGCCGGGAGTAAATAATCCGGATTATGATTTATGGTCTAATGGAAAAGATAAGATTTCGGGGACAGAAGATGATATACAGAGTTGGAATCTTGATAAGGAATTTTGATGTACTTAAAAAGGAATGGATTTACCCTTATTGAAATCAGCGTCATCTTATTTATCATTGGTCTGGTAGGTGTCCTTATTTTTCCCAAACTTGAGCAGCGTCTTTTTGATGTAGAATATAGGTCGGCATTACGACGGCTTACTAATGATATCAAGCAAATCTTTAATGTTTCCGCATTGAAGGGAATTACATATTATTTTGTTTTTGACCTTGATAAAGAAGTTTATTGGGTTGCCTTGCCGGATAAGGAAGGAAACATTTCCGACGATGCTGATACGCATCTCATCCATCGGGAAATGCCTGAAGGGACAGATATTGTTGATATTGAATACGGAAGCAGAATTTTTTCTGAAGGCAGAAACATTATTCTTTTCACTCCCACAGGGCTTGAAGGAAAATATTATATCCATTTAAAAAGAAAAAAGGATAAATTAACAGTTATTATTCATCCTTTGACCGGCAAGGCAGAAATTGTAAAGGGTTTTAAAAGCCCTGTAAGATAGATATTATATAGAGATGAGTGGAATGAATGTCCGGTATAAAAGAGTTGGCTTTACATTTCTTGAAATAATGATTGCTTTAGCCATTATTTCCATAGCGCTTATTGCCGCATTGCGTGCGCAGTCTCAAAGCATAAGGACAGCCGCAGAGATGGCAGAGAAAGTAAAACTTCTTAATATGGCAAGAATGAAAATGGCAGAGGTGGAGCTTTATGGATTTCCTGATACCGGAGAAGAGGAGGGAGAATTTGAGGACTATCCGGGGTATAAATGGAAAACAGAGGTAAAACCGGTTTCAAGCTCCTTGTTGGGGATAGATGCAGGCGGGATTGAGCTTTCTTTTGATGAGCTGAGATTGGTCAAATTAACAATATATGATGAGAATAAGGAGAATATTCTTTTTGAACTCGAATCTCTCGTTGCAAAAAAAGAATAATATATCCTTGATTATTAGAATGAATGAAGGCAGTGAATAATTTATTTATGATTTATAGGAAAAATAATAAAGCTTTTACTCTGCTTGAACTCGTAGTGGCAATTACTATTCTTTCTATTATTACTTCCTTTATTTATGGAGTTTACACAGGAAGTGTTAAAACCATTGATAAAACTTCAGCAAAGGTTGAAATGTATGATAAAGCACGTCTTGTCCTCGATAGAATGGCTTATGAATTGGCATCTGCCGCAACTTCAATTGATGAGCCGGAACCGGGATTTTCTAGTTTTTTTTACGGTGCTGATGATAAGACAGGAGGGGTTGACACAGATGAGATAGAGTTTGTTGCAAGAACAAATAAAGGCAACTATCGCTTTAACGGAAAGCCTGTGCTCACAAGAATAAGCTATTATTTGGACATTAAAAGGAGTGAGAGGAAGAAAGAAAAAAAGAAAAGGGTTTATACACTATATAGAAGTGAAGATGTGATTTTTCATAGAGAAGATTTTGAAAAGATAAAAGAGGAGGAATTCATAGATAATTGTCGGGGTCTGAATTTTGAATATCGCACCGACAGGGGATGGATAGACAATTGGGAAGATGATTCAAATTCAAAACAACAGAGAGGGAAAATACCAAAGGCAGTAAAGATTACTTTAGTCTTGACAGATGAAGAGGACAACGAAGTGAAGTTTTCAACTATTGTAGATTTGCCATGCAGTCGTTGAGGAAAGATAAAAATTATTATAAAGAAAAGAAAGGCTTTGCAATTGCCATAGTCCTGCTTGTAACGACGCTCGTAATAGTTTTGGCTTTGGAATTTAATTATGAAATGCGCGTTGAAGCAAGCATCACAATGAATTCATTGGATAGTTTAAGAGCTTATTATCTTGCCAAATCTGGTATTGAAGCAGGTATTTTCATTATACGTATGGATTACAAGAATGATGTAAAAAACAAACAATTTGTTGACCATTTAGGAGAAATTTGGAATATCCCTTCTGTGTCGATTCCTTTGGGGGAAGGCTCCATTAAGGGCTCAATTTCAGACGAAAGCGGGAAGGTCAATCTAAATAGCTTTGTCGTTGAGACTGCAGGTAATAAAAAGAAAGGAGCTAAGGGTGAATCAAAGTCTCAGCAAAAAATAAATGTTGTAAGAAGAATTATAGAGAATTTTCCCGTCAAGCCGGAGGAAAGCCCCCAAGAGATTATTCATGCCCTGACAGAATGGAAGGGAGAATTATTCGAAGATGATGAAGCTTTAGAAGCCTATTATGCAAATTTAAAGGATTCATATGAAAGCAAATGGGATTTTTTTGACGATATGTCAGAGCTTCTCCTTGTCAAGGGAATAACAAAAGAATTTTATTTTCAAGAAAGAAAGAAAACTATAGAAAATGTTGGGAAAAGCACTCCTAATAATAAGAAAAGAAATCCTCACTATACACTTGAAGATGTATTTACTGTTTATTCCTATGACCCGGAGAATAATGATTATAAGATAAACATCAATACAGCACCGAAACCGGTGTTGAGAGCGCTACATTCTCAAATGGATGAAAGCGCAGTTGAAGCTATAATATCCCGCCAACAGAGCGGAGAGCCCTTTAAAAATGTTGCTGAAGTAGGTAAAATTGATGAGCTTAAGCCGGTTTTTCAAGATGAAAAGGACGGATTGAAAGGAATAAGAAACTTGATTGATGTAAAAAGTTATTTTTTTAAAATAGTTGCAACAGGCACTTATGGCGATATTTCAAAAACAATTGAAGCAGTTGTTTATCGAAATCCTTCTAACGGTTCCATCAATATAAAGTCATGGGCTGTTTATTGAAAATACACTTATCTTCTAAATGAATAAATATATAAAACAACAGCATCAAAGCTCATAATCTA
>RFHX01000264.1 GCA_003695725.1 Candidatus Schekmanbacteria bacterium | reverse complement strand
ATATTTAATTATAAAAAAATATTTATTGTAATATCTCCACTAAATGTTTTACTTCTATTTTTTTTCTCAATTTCTTTATGCGGCCGTCAATTTGCATCAGACATCCGGGACAAGAGGTAACAACTACATTAGCCCCGCTTTTTTCTATTGCTTCGATTTTTTTTTCTAAAATTGCGCCTGAAAGAGGAGGAAATTCTATTGCAAAAGACCCTGCCGCCCCGCAACAATAGTTTGAATTTATCATTTCTACAAAATTTTCACCATTTACTTCTTTCACTATTTCAGCAGATGCTTTCAAAGCATCCTGATTCTTTTTCATATGGCAGGGGGTGTGATATGTAATTTTGTTTACGCTCTTATTTTCTGCTTTATATCCTAATACATTTATTAAATATTGTGAAATATCGATGCATTTATCTGCAATTTTCAAAGCGTCATCATAGATGGAATTGCCTTTTGGTATGATTTCAAGATATTTTTTTGAAAGCGCTTCAAAGCAGGTGGGGCAAGCAGTAATAATAGGCAGAGAATAATCTTTCAAAACTTTTATATTTTCCTTTGCTAATTCCCTTGCTGTTTCAATATCTCCTGAGGCTATTAGTGGAAAACCGCAACAATTCAAATTAGCCGGGAAGACTATCTTTTTCCCTCTGTTGTTGAATAGATGAATGATTTTTTCTCCAATATGAGGATAAACAAATTCTATTAGACAGCCGGGAAAGAAAATAGCTTCTTCATTTCCGATTTGTGTCATTTTTTTATATCTTTCCTTAAATGAAACCTTTGCTATGGTGGGTAATGTACGAAATTCAGTCATTTTTGAAAAAAAGAGAGGAAGATGCCTTAAAGTATCATCTTTGTCCTTGAAAAGGGATGAAGAAATTGAAGCCGCCTTGATTGCCTTTTCAAAAAGCTCTCGATTTTTCATTATTTTTTTGAAAAATATCTTTTTGAAAAATGGAAGTTTCCCTTTTTCAGCATATCTATTTCTAAGTTTTAAAAGTAATTCAGGAATATCTATCTTGACAGGGCAGACATCTGAGCATTCTCCGCATCCTGTGCAGGAAAAAGCGAGAGTTTGTGCATCATCAGTGTTTGAAAGAAAATATGTCAGCAATGTGCCAATTCCTCCCATATATGTGCTTCCAAAGATATGGCCGCCAATTGCCCTAAAGACAGGGCAAACATTCAGACATGCGCCACAGCGAATGCAATATAGAATTTCTCTGAAATCTTCATCTTCAAGTAACTGTGAACGCCCATTGTCAAGCAATACAATGTGCACTTCTTCAGGCCCATGAGCGCCTAATGTGAGATTTAACTCGATGTCAGCAGTGCGGCTTGGTCCTGTTATATAAGAAATATAGCTTGTAATATTTTGCCCTGTGGCATTGCGTGTTAAAAGTTTGATTAATGAAACGCTTTCATCCATTGTTTTGATGATTTTCTCCATTCCTACTACTGCGATGTGAATGGCAGGAAGACTTGAGCAAAGCCGTGCATTTCCTTCATTGGAAAGAATGACAAGTGTACCTGTATCAGCTATAAGAAAATTACTTCCGGTAATTCCCGCTTTCGCTTCGATAAATTCATTCCGTAAGTGCTTACGGGCTACTTTGACGAGCTCATCGGGATTGTCAGGAAGATTTCTATTCTCAACCTTTTCAAAAGTTCGGGCTATTTCTTCTTTTGTAAGATGCATAGCAGGGACGATTAGATGTGAAGGTTTTTCACCTCTCAACTGAATTATCCATTCTCCCAAATCTGTCTCGACTGCCTTTATCCCATTGGCATAGAGAGCTTCATTCAGCCCTATTTCTTCAGTGGCAAGTGACTTTGATTTTACAACTTTTGAAATTCCATATTTTTTCAAAAGGTTTGTTATGTATTTGCATGCCGATGATGAATTTTCTGCAAAAAACAGTTTTCCACCAGCATTTTCAAAATTCTTTTTGAAGAGATTTATATTCTCTTTTAGCTCATTTATCGATTTTTCTTTGATATTTCGCGCCTTCTCTCTTGCGGAATCCAAATCTTTGAAATCTGAAAAAGCTTTTTCTCTATTTTCACAAAATCTCTCGGTGGTCCTTTTTAATGCTTCTTGGAGAATTCGATTATTTATTGCCCTGCGGCATTCTTCATTATACTGTTTCCTTTTTTTGCTCAATAATTACAACTCCTTAGTATGGTTAGGTGTTTCTAAATTAATAAAATAAATTTTCTCTTGCAAGACAATTGTTAGAGTAAATGATGATGAAGAAAGATTTTATGAATTTTGAAGATATAGACCAAAGAAGATCTTTTTGGTAAAAGTTAGATATCAAATTGTCAATTTTGATTTAAAAAAATGAAGATTGCTATTTCAAATCATTTCTATGCAGGCACTGAGCTTTCTGTGGACAAGCTCAAAACAATAAAATCGCTCGGTTTTGAATACATTGAATTTTGGACAATGCCTCCACATATAAATTTGAATGATGAAAAAAACATTGATGAATCACTTCGACTTGTTTCTAATTCAGGATTGATTATAAATTCTTATCATGCGCCTATCTTTAAACTAAGAGACGACGCATCCTCTCGTGAAATAAGTTATATTACTGAAATTGATGAAAAAGAAAGACTAAGATCAGTTGATCTAATATGCCGCTCAATCGAGGTTATGTCTAAAAGCGGTTCAAATTTGATAGTTCTTCACGGAGATATGAAAGATAAAAAAAGACTAAAAGAGACAAAAGAATCACTGAAAAAAAGTTTGAAGGAAATCTGCGAAAGAGCAAAAAAACATAATACCCTTGTTGCTCTTGAAAATACAGAAAGGGAATTGCCTGTTGCTGAGTTGAAAAGAATTGTAGATGAGTTATCCATAGAAAATCTTGGGTTATGTATAGATGTAGGACATGCAAATGTTTTTGAAAATCCTGTGGAAGCAATAAGGACTGCAGGCAATTATTTATTGAATATTCATGCTTCTGATAATGACGGAATAAGCGATTCTCATCTTCATCCGGGCAGTGGAAATGTTGAATGGAATCAGATTGCTGAAACATTATCGCAAATGAATTATCAGGGAAGTTTTACCATTGAAGTAAAAAGCGCTAATGGAATCGAAGGCATTTCTTTATCTGATATAAAGCGACTTCTAAAAATGGTTTAATTATTATTGTTTTTCTAGTGCTTTTTTAGAGAGATTGGCATTTACATTTGGTGACTCAAAGAATGGTTGAATAATTACTCGACTAAAAAATTTTTTTAAGGTATGGATTTGCATTATTCGGAAAAGAAAGATTACATTATTGGGGAATAAAGGAGAATAAAAATGAAATCGGAAACAATTGTTATTGGTATTCTCTGTTTTGCATTGGGTGTGATGACAGCAGTGGTGCTGCCAAAATATTTTAAACCAACTGAGGTTGATATTACAAATCAGATGCCTGCCCCGCCTCCGCCTCAAAATGCTCCTGCTCCTTCAGCAAATCTCATTGCTGCAGTAAAACAGCTTGAGTCTCTTGTCAAAAATGACCCAAACAATCTGAAGCTGCGCCTTCAGCTTGGACATGCCTATTTTGATTCAGGTGCATATGGCAAAGCAATTCCTGAGTATGAATTGTATCTTGAAAAAAATCCTGACGATGCAGATGTGAGGACGGATCTTGGTATCTGTTATAGAAGGACAGGAAACTCCCAGCGGGCAGTTGAAGAGTTTGAAAAGGCGGCAAAATCTAATCCAAACCATTTGAATTCGAGATTGAATGCCGGCATTGTTTCCTACTATGATTTGAAGGATTTTCCTCGTGCACTTAAAAATTGGGAATCTTATTTGAAAATAGCGCCAGCAGATAGTCGAGCACAGGAAATAAGGAAAAAAATCGATGAAATTAAAGCGATTTTGGGTGAAAAATAGGAGGTCATGTAAAATATCTTCCTTCTATATTTATCCCCAAAATCTGTGAATAAACTGTGATTAACTCGTGGATTTCTATGGTAAGGTTAATGAATTTTTTACATTCGCAACAGTTTGCTACAATTTAGTGCAATTTAAAAAAGGATGAAGAAATTGAGCCGGATAAAAGAAAAATTTAATCAAACTCTTTCGAAAGGTAGAAGTGCTTTTATTCCTTATATATGCGCAGGCGATCCAAATCTTGAAGCATCAGGGAGAATTTTGCTTGAATTGCAGGCAAGAGGAGTGGACATCATAGAATTGGGAATTCCCTTTTCAGACCCAATTGCAGATGGTCCCACGATTCAGAAAGCATCCCTTCGTTCTTTGAAAAGCGGTACAACAGTAAAAAAGATTTACAGACTTTTAAAAGATATTGAAAATCATATAGAAGTGCCAATTGTGGTAATGACCTATTACAATCCTGTTTTGAAATATGGAGTTGAAAGGTTTTTTGATAATTTTAAATCAGTAGGTGTTGATGGCATTATTGTTCCTGATCTGCCTCCAGATGAAGCTGAGGACTTTATAAAAATCTCTGAAGATTATGATATTGATTCAATATTTCTGCTGTCGCCTACAAGCAATTATGAAAGGATTAGAAGGGTAAGCAGAGCCAGTCGCGGCTACATATATTATGTGTCAGTTTTAGGCGTTACCGGTGCCAGAGATACATTGAGCAACACTTTGGGAAAAAAGGTAAAGGAGATAAAAAAATATACAAAATTACCTATTTCTGTCGGTTTTGGCATTTCTACTCCTAAACAGGTTTCAGAGGTTTCAAAAATAGCCGAAGGCGTAATCGTTGGTAGTGCAATAATAAGAGTAATCGAATCGAATCTTGGGAAGAGTGCTATTGAGAAGAAAGTTGGCAAATATGTTTCTAAACTTCTCAACGGCTTTGAAACATTCTAATTTTTTCAAATTTAAAAATATTTACGATATCAAGATCAAATTTTAGGATATTGATATGTTTATTTTACTAAAATGAACTATATTAT
>RFHX01000263.1 GCA_003695725.1 Candidatus Schekmanbacteria bacterium | reverse complement strand
TCTCCTAAACAAAATGGCAGAGTGCCTTTTACAGGAAGAAGTTCTCGATTATGGCAAGATAAATGAGATTTTGGGAGAAAGAGAGAAGACATAAAATTTCCTTCAATTTTTTTCTTAAACTTACCAAGTAATAAATTCTATTAAAAGTAATAAATTCTATTAAAATACAAGAGAAATAGAATTCTTTTGTAAATTTCGATGAACCAAAAAGGAGATATCAATGGACTTTAAACTTCTGCTGACGGTTTTTGGGACAGTGTTTATTGCTGAAATTGCTGATAAGACTCAACTTGCAACATTGCTTTATGCTTCTGAAGCTCAAAATAGCAAGATAGTTGTTTTCATAGGGGCTGCTTTTGCTTTGACAGTGGCATCTGCGATTGCCGTATTTGCAGGCACCATTCTTTCAAATTGGATTGATGAAAAAGTTATGTCTAAAATCGCTGGAATTGCTTTTGTAGCGATAGGGATATGGACCTTCTTCAAAGGATAGTTATTTTTTTACCAAAATTCATAACAGCCTGATGAAACCACAAAGACTCCCAACAGAAAATTAGTGATTGCGTGGGCTGCAATACAGTCTGACAGTTCTTTCCTCTGATAAAGGACAATATTGTATATAGCACCTGCAATGATTCCGGCAAGCCATCTGTTATGTTCTGTACCAAAAAGAATTGAACTTATTATAAATGATGGCCATGTAAATGTTCCAATAGGAACTTTTCTAAAATCTTGATTGATTAAAAATCGCAAAATGAAGGATCTCCAAAAAAGCTCCTCCATAACTGGTACAATGACTACACTTCCGATCATTCTGTTGAATATAAGCCAAACTGCAATTCTTTTGCTTTTAAAAGCATAGGGATTATAACTTGTCCCTGATGAAAGCTTTGGATAAAAATCATCTATACCGACCCAGATTATGAAAACTGCAATCCCGCAGAAGAGTGCAAAACCTGTCCAAGAGAGATTCAATTCTTTATAATATTTCCAGTAATATAAGAGAATACCCGCTGTTACTAATGTTTTGAGAGGATAGATGTAATATATTGCATCTGGTATCCAATTACCGATTTCTGTTAAAATCATAAAAACAGCAAAAGGAAGAACATATGGATAATATGGCCTTAATTTATTTGTTAAAGATTCCTTTTTTGGCAATTTATTTCTCCACACTGTCAATAATTATTGTCACAGGACCATAATTTAAAAGTTTTACATCCATCATAGCACCAAAGATTCCGCTTTTTACCGTAATCCCATATGATTCAATTTTTTTTATGAATTTTTCATATAGAGGAATTGCTTTATCAGGCTTTGCTGCTTTTACAAAACTTGGCCTTCTGCCCTTTCGTGTCTCTGCAAGAAGAGTAAACTGGCTGACAACAAGGATCTCTCCCTTTACATCGATACAGGAGAAATTCATCTTCTTCTCAGTATCTTCAAATATTCTAAGGTTTACTGCTTTTTCGGCAATATAGTTCAAGTCTTCCTCAGTATCGTCTTCACTAACACCAAGTAGTATAAGAAGACCATTGCTAATGGAGGAATGGATTTTCCCTTCAATTGTAACAGATGCTTCTTTTACTCTTTGTATAACTGCGCGCATAGAAAAATTGATATTAAAAAAGGATGAAAATTTAGAATTAGTTATTATGAAATGGCTTTAAAATCAAGTTTAGAGATATTAAGGACAAATTATTCATTAAAATAAATATGGGAAAGGGGGGACTCGAACCCCCACGGTTGCCCACTGGATCCTAAGTCCAGCGCGTCTGCCAATTCCGCCACTTTCCCGCATTGTTGTATTTAAATGAATTTATAGTAGTTTGTCAATCGGTAAACTTCTTGTTCTTTGCTCATCTAATAAAGAAGAAATCCTATTGTTTTTCTATAATTGATTTTTCAAAAAAATTCAGTTTGTTCATTTTGATCTGTCTTCATTAGCCAGTCATAATCGTTTGATATTTTAGTTGGTTATTAAAAGAAATATTGGTGAATGATAATTTAAAGATAATTTATTTTGATATTTATCGAGAAAAAAACTACTAATTGTAAAGATAGATGATAATTCAATTTTATACGAAGGTGCAAAATGAAACAAATTTTCATTATTGCGATGATTACGATTATAGTCTTAGGATGCTCTGATGGCAGAACATTTCAGGGAGGAGGAGATAAAAAAATGGCAGACTCAGAAAATTTAGAAGTGGCAACTTTGGCTGGCGGGTGTTTCTGGTGTATGGAACCTCCTTTTGAACAGCTCGATGGAGTTGTGGATGTAAAAGCAGGTTATACCGGTGGCAAAACGAAAAATCCTACCTATGAAGAAGTTTGTTCAGGGACAACAGGGCATTTTGAAGCTATTCAGGTGTTCTATGATTCAAACAAGCTATCATATGAAGATATACTGAATGTCTTTTGGCGTCAGATTGACCCTACAGATGACGGCGGCTCTTTTGTTGATAGAGGAGCACAATATAGAAGCGCAATTTTTTATCACAATGAGAAACAGAGAATAATTGCTGAAAGATCAAAGGAGAAACTTGAAAAATCAGGAAAATTTAAAAAGCCTATTGCGACGAAGATCAAAAAATTTGATGTATTTTATGAGGCAGAAGATTATCATCAGGATTTTTATAAAAAAAATCCCGGAAGATATAACTTATATAAAGCTGGCTCAGGGCGGCTTCAGGTTTTGAAAAACATCTGGGGTAATGAAAAGGAAGAAGAAAAGAAATTTTCAAAACCCAAAAAAGAAGAACTGAAAAAGATCCTTACACCATTGCAATATAAAGTGACACAAAAAAACGGTACAGAACCCCCTTTTGATAATAAATATTGGAATAACAAGGAAGAAGGGATTTATGTAGATATCGTTTCTGGTGAACCTCTTTTCAGCTCAATTGATAAATTCGATTCGGGCACAGGGTGGCCAAGCTTTACAAAGCCCCTTGAAGAAGAAAATATTGTGACAAGAATTGATAAGAGTTTATTTATGACACGAGTTGAAGTGAGAAGCAAAAACGCCGATTCTCATCTTGGACATGTTTTCACTGATGGCCCTCCTCCTACGGGAAAGAGATACTGCATCAATTCAGCAGCGCTGAGGTTTATCCCGAAAGAAGACCTTGAAAAGGAAGGTTACGGGGAATATAGGGAACTATTTGAAAAATAAAAGCTCACGAAGCATTTACTGACTTCGTGAGCTTTGAGGGGTGGGAGGGGATGCAGGTGATATATCCCTATGGAATAAAATTGTTCATATCAAAAGTACTGAGAGTTATGGCTGTTGATGTAAATACATTGTCCTGTCCTGCTGTAACAGAAAGTCCTGTGCTGTTGTTTTGTAAACAATCTCCGTAACAACCCAAATAATCTGAATTTACTGTTGGTTCAACATAGTCTTCTTCTGTTATATCAAGAAGCGATACTACACAATATTGTCCTTCAGAAATACCATTTATTGTTATGTCTTTGTATTGTTCATCACCTGTTAGCTCTTTGACATCGCCTATATCTGGGCCTTCATTTCCGCTGTCATGGCCCATAATTTGATTACATGGTAATGAATTTGGATTTGGGAATAGCCCAACATATAACTTTTTTCCTGATTTTTCTTGTGAGTTAATATTTGATAAATCAACCCTTACAGTTAGACTTTCTCCGCCATCAAATACCTCTACATCATTGGAGCTGAAATCAATTTGCACATTAGTAGTTTTACCGCTTTCAATAGTATGAGAAATAGCAAAGTTATTATAAAAGTAATCCACTCCTTCAACAGGCATTGGCATACCACCTGTATCGTTTGGGTCTAAATCTTGAAATCCAACAATATAATATGATCCATCTGGTAATAGACTTGAAAATGCCCCGGTTGTTCCTGAAACAACAACTTCTGCGCCCAACATTGGAGGCTGGCCCGGTGGAGGCATATTGTCAGCTGGATAAAATCCAACATAAACTGGTTTGTCGGCTTCAGGAAGATTTACTATTGTGCCATTGAGAGTTCCAAGTGTACTGCTACCCTGTGTATGCTCTTCTTCTGCACCAATTGAAATAATTGGAGGTTGAGTGATCATACAATCTCCACTTTGGCAGGATATTGCTTGCTCGGGCAAAAAGATATTGACCGTCATTGTAATATTGCTGTCTTCTTCCACTGTAAATGGAATCATAAACATTACATCTTCACCATTTTGATCTCCTTCAAAATCAGGTTCTGAAGAAGCATAAAGATAATAATCATTGCCGCTTTTATTGAGATGTTTCTCATAAAGGAGTTTGCTTAAAATGTCATATGTAGAATTTCCTGAAAGAATTTCAAATTTTGAGAGAGTAAGTTTTAAATACTTGTATTCACCTGTAGGTAATGAATTTGCTTTGTAATCTTCTCCTTCAGACATTATTTTACTGTCAAGAAGATTTATAGTTGCGCCAGTACTGCTGCTAAAAAGAGTTTGCCATGTACAGTTCGATGTACCGTTGCCGCAATCAGTGGCTACATCAATTTGTTTTATAGTTACATTTACACCATCAACATTGTTTGCATTAGAACCGGCAAAAGTTGGGGATATTATAAAAAATAAAGGAATTAATAAGATAAAAAATATTATTTTCTTATTTATCATTTTATAACCTCCTTTTTCTTCTTTGAAGTCCATTAGTCATTTCCTTATAATCCGCTGTATGTGCTTTTGTTTTTAAAAACGACGGTTGATCTGCTTGATGGGGTGCTGCCTTTTACAATTTTTACTGCTTTTCTTTTTTTGCCGGCTTTCCCATTTGGATTTATTATTTTAATAGTCCTACGTCCTTTAGCTGCTGAAGAGTCAACTGTTATGTTTGCTTTTAGTTTTTTTCGAGATACAAACTTAACATTGTTTACAGTTATTCCTTTGCCGCTGAATTTTACCTTGGGAGATGTCCCTTTTTCTTTCTCAAATCTTTTGCCTTTGATGGTAATGTCCAATGTTTCACCCTGCTTTACTTTTTTAGGGACGACTTTTTTCACTATGGGTTTATCTTTTGAAGCTTCTGCTGATTTAAGTGCAATAGGAAAAATGAGAAGTGCTGAAAGAATTATGATAAATGTTGTAAGTAATGAAAGTTTTGTTTTTTTCATAAATTACCTCCTTGTATTTATCATTTGGTAGATTAGTTATTTCGGATGAAAGAGAGAATTTATTAGAGGAAAAAAATATGGAAAGATTTTGTGAAAGTTTGGATTTTGGAACAACCAATTATATAATAATCAGTTGATAAACCAAGAAAAAGACTTTATATCTTACAACTAATGTCTTCTGAAGAGTTGAAATGTGATTCCATTACAATTGAGGTTGTGTTTTCTCAATGCCTATACAGGTTCTATACAAATTCATTTCTGTTAGTAAGGCCTTTAAAAGTGTACACTCCTCCTTTTAAAAATAAAAGCTCTTTTAATTCCTCTAAAGATTTTCTTTATGCAGCAGTAAACTGCTGAAAGCACTCAAAACCCGCATCACAGCTGAAGATACCACCGGCACAATCGAACACTGGACTGCATTGGAATGTTCCGCCTCCTGAACAATCAAATGGCGCAGCACCGCCGCATTGATATGTATTGCTGCAACCGAAGTTTGTCTGCGGATCGCAGGCAAAGGGATTTGAATCCTGTGCACCTGAACATCCCTCAATACCTGCATGAGCGCTTCTTGGAGCAAAAAGTCCACCAACGACAGAGCTTGCAATTTTTTCAATGTCTTTGTATGTCATATCCTATCTCACCTCCTTTCTGCTTGATTAGAATATAAATAGGATCTATTTAATCTGAATTAAATATCTTTATCTAAAATAATATGCAAAATCTATGCCTTGTTTTAAAAATTTTTAATTTAAATTACAATCTATTGAAATTTAAGGTAATTTTAAGAAGCAGACTGGAAAGATGGATTAATCCTCTTTA
>RFHX01000262.1 GCA_003695725.1 Candidatus Schekmanbacteria bacterium | reverse complement strand
ATTGAGGTCATAACCTTTTATTTCCATCTTGCCGCAGATTAGTTTCTTTACCTTACCACTTTCACCAACAATCTTTAATGGCCTTGCAAGAAATAGAAATTTTATTCCCTCTTTTTCTGCTTCTTCAATCTCGTCTTGAATAGCAGGCATCTCTTCACGGTCACGCCTGTAAATTATAGTAACATCAGAACCAAACCTGAAAGCCGTACGCGCCGCATCTATAGCCGCATTTCCTCCTCCTATGACGGAAACCTTTTTCCCAAGCTTTGGCTCGATTCCCTTTCGAAAATCTTTGAGCAAATCCCAAGCCTGAATTACTCCGTCTAAATCTTCTCCTTCTATGCCAAGTGGCGTTGGTGATTGCGCCCCTATTGCAATATAAAATGCTTTGTATCCTTCTTTTCGCAACTCGTTCAAAGAGATATCCTTTCCAACTTCACAATTGAGCTTGAGTTCAATGCCTGTGCTCAATATGAAATCGATATCCCTTTTCACTGCTTCTTCAGGTAGGCGATATAGTGGAATCATCGATGTGATTATTCCTCCCGGCTTATCAGCTTTATCAAAAACCGTTACAGGATAACCGATGCGCCGCAAAAAATATGCGCAAGAAAGCCCTGACGGGCCTGCACCTATTACAGCAACTTTTTTGTCAGCATTTTTAGGATTTTCCTTCATAAGAGGTTTTGCACTGCTGTTCTTTGCAACTTCTGCCATATAGCGTTTCAAGCTTCTTACATTGACAGGCTTCCCATCTATACGCTTTCTTTCACAAGTCACATCGCAGAGATGGGGACAAGCCCTAGCGCAGGTTTCTACGAAAGGATTTCTATTCCTATGAAGCGCAAGAGCTTCCTCTTCCATATTTGCCTTTATCAGTGAAATCATCGATGGAATGTCAACATGGGCAGGACATTCACGCTCACAGGGAGCAATCAATGTAAGCGCCCCTTCAGGACAAACCCTAATGCATTCGAGACATCCAGCGCACTGATCAGGAAACCACATCGCTAATTCCCAAGCATCTTCGGGCATTTCTTTACCTTTCTCGATTTTTACAAGATGCATCTTATATACACATTGAGGACAGACTTCGATACATCTGTGACAATTGATCGGCGTAGGGCATTTTTCATGATTTATTGCTATTTGGACACGAGCCATTTTTATCTCCTCCAGATAATTAAAATATTCATTACCATAAATCCCTTAATCCCGGAGTTGTCATCCGCTCTACCATTTTAATTGCTTCATGCCTGCAATGGTGAGCGCATTGGGCACAGCCAAAGCATTTCTTCATATTGATATTTACTTTGTTGCGGCTAACCTGAAGGGACATAGCTCCAAATTGGCAGAAAGTTATACATTCTCCGCATCCTATACATCTTTCTTCAATAGGCATTGCGCAGTATTCGCCTTTTAGAAGAATTTCATTTACATCATAATCTACTCTTCCCCTTATGCCAAGACATGTTGGATACTCGCAATTGCAGATGCCTCCAATATAGGGAGTATAAAATGTCCAGAGAGTATGCACATTCCCACGCCTGTCAAAATGCCTTAATCTCTCCTTTGCTTCCTTAACTGAAAGGAATGTCATTCCGCGAAATGTTTCAGGCCATCTTTCCCATTTGTAGATGCCCACACCAAGAGACAAACAGGTCATAGCATTATCGTTGTTATACATTCCTCTCGATTCTCTTCTACAAATACACTCCATTATTCCAATTGGATATGTAATCTCTACCATTTCTTCTGCTTCTTCAAGTGTTACGACTTGTCCGAAATGGTAGTTAGCCATAAAGCTGTTAACCTTCTTTTTTAAAATCGGGAGTTTTCTCACATCCTTACCTGTTGCTTCGAGCACTTCTCTCATCAAGTCTGAAAACATTATATCCAAATCAACTTGAGCGCCCGGAGATAGAGCAAACTCGCCGTCTTCAGTCATATAATATTCAGGGGGTTTCTGATGAGGGCCTACGACTTCGCCAACTTTCTTCTCTGCCTTTGCTGCTTTTTTTTGGGCTTCCTTTCTGCGGCGTCTATAAAGAGTTGCGGCAAAATTTTGGGCAGCTAAAAACCATTTTCCACCGCCTCCGTGCTGGATACAATGATGGCACATAAGATTCTCCTCCCTCGTTTAAAGTTATCGCACAGCAACAATTATCCAATGCTTCTGGAGGAAAACTTTTTTATATGCCTTAGCAAGTTGTATGGTTTCCTCCGTCAGCAGGCAATATCATCAATCTAACATCACATCAACGCATCGGGAGGACAGTTTTAATCCATAACTACCGCAACGGCAAAAATCTGTCCCCAACATAGAGAGCAGTGAATGAAACTAAAACTATAATACTTAAACACTGCTTTGAATTAAAATGCAATATTTTTTTTAAAAGCAAAGTTGGAGAAGATTTTTCAAGAAAAACAGCAAATTTCAAACAACCAATTGTTTTGCTTTATTTTTGCCCTCTTCAAAACCTTTTTGAAAACATTGCGCCCTTTAAAAAAGAATCATCCATATTTCCCATAGGAGATATGGCCCGATTTGATTTCAACATCATCTCTTCTTTTCACTCTGATTGCTTTGAGTGGACATGCCTTTACACATTCCATACAGCCGGAACAGCTTGGCCAATACCATGGGTCGAGATGCCAATCCTCATCGGCGGCTTCCTTGTATTTTTCAATTCTACCAAGATGAAGCTTAAAAACCGCCTGAGGACATACCTCAAGGCATTTTCTGCACTTCGCAGGTACTTTGCATTTTTCTTTGTCAATGATGATATTCATTCCTGCCATTTCGATTTTCTCCTTATTTTTAAATTACCACATATCTGCGATACCCGGTGTTTTCCTTCTTTCAACCATTGTTATTGCGCTGTTTGGACAATGTTTTTCACATTGACCACAACCGAAACATCTCTTCATATCGATAGATACCTTATTGCGCGACAAATTCATACTCATTGCGCCAAATTGACAATATTTAAGGCAATATCCGCATCCTGTACAATTTTCAAGCACAGGCTTTGCGCAATATTCACCCTTGAGGATGATCGAATCGACTCCATAGTCGATTCTTCCTCTTATTCCTTGACAAACAGGATATTCACAGTTGCAGATACCTCCAATATAGGGCACATTGAAGGTCCAAAGGGAATGGACATAACCTTTTTTGTTGAAATGCTTTAGCATATCCTTTGCCTCTTTAACACTCAAAAAAGTCAATCCTCTGAATGTTTCAGGCCATCTTTCCCATTTATATATTCCCACGCCAAGGGACATACAGAAATTAGCTTCACCCTTGCGCATCATACCTCGTGTTTCCCTTCGGCAAATACATTGCATCAGACCGATTGGATATGTCAACTCTACCATCTTAAGGACTTCTTCAAGAGTAACAACCTGTCCAAAGTGATAATTTCCCATAAAGCTTGCTACTTTTCGTTTAAGTTGAGGTTTCTTTGTAACATCAACGCCTGTCGCATCTACAACCTCTTTGAGAAGGTCGGTAAACATAATATCCAAGTCAACAGCAACTCCCTTTGGCACCTTTACAGAACCGTCCTTCTCTTCAATGTATTGAAAACCTGTCCTCGTCTGTTTGAGTTCGAGTTTTTCTTCACCTTCTTTGCTTTGTAAATCTTCAATGATTGTTGGCGGCTGAGGTTTTGCAGGAGGACGCATCATCTTACCGGTCTCAGGGTCGATTTTAAATGCTTCACTCCCCATATGTTGGGTGAACTTCATTTTCTTTGCTTGTTCTTCCATCTCCTTTCTTTCTTTTGCCGTCTTGTTTCTTCGACTTTGGTACATCTTGGCTGCAAAATTAGCGGCATTTTCAAACCATTTTCCGCCATCTCCATGTTTTGTACAAAAATGACACATAACTTATCTCCTTTCTTGAGTTGACATATTTAATTTAAAGACATTAAAAATTCTACCAACCGTTTGTTTGAATTTATAATACATCTTCTAAAATTTGTCAAATTTTTTGATCTATTTTTTTCTAAAAAAATTATAAGTGATTGATTATTAAGGATATTTAATTCATTATAAAAATAAATTAAATAT
>RFHX01000261.1 GCA_003695725.1 Candidatus Schekmanbacteria bacterium | reverse complement strand
TCCCAAATATTAGTTTAAATATTTAATCTTCTCTTTTCCATTTTATTGCTATCCAAAGGTCAGAAATTTGGTTACTATTGAAACGTAATTTAAGCTCACCCGTTGGACTACCTGTTGGGCTAATATTTCCATGTAGAAGATTTGTGTCTGGGTCCAATTGTAATTCTGATCCATTACATTCAATGGTTATTCCTGTTTGACCTTCTTCTGGACGAGCAAAAATTTCAATGCTTTCTATACTTGATACAAAATTCTTAGCCCAGAAAGGATAGTGTTCTGGTTTTAATTGAAGGGTTAACTCGCATGAGCCGCCTTCGCAGGTTTGATTCTTGAACTTGTTCCATTCAGCCGGGAACTCGTGCCTTATTGAAAAGAGGCGTATGTTTCCTGAAAACTCTCCATTATCGATTTTGTCTTTTAAATTTTTCATTGCGGCGTTACGGAGCGGTTCACCACCCTCTCTTGCCGTATATCTAATATGTAAGATAACATCACTTATAGTATCGTAGTCGAACATTTGAGGATCATCTTCTTGCGGTCTTGCAGGAAGTTCAATCATCCACTCGCTGATAACACCTGAATTTTCAAATGGAAGATAGCGTTCATCCCTTAGATTAGTCTCAAAAAGACCTGTATCGTTTTGAGCACTGCTTGCAACTATAGATTCAATACTTCCATAGTAATCAGAAAATCTTGAGTCTTCGCTTCCTTGTCTGGCGTATCCTTCTCCTACGGAAGGAGTTTTTCTGATACTGCTTTTAAGCAGTGTGAGTTTGCAGTTTATGCTGACATGTGGTCCTGTTACAGAAGGAATGGTAACCGCTACTGTCTTTATTCTTCTGAAGTAATGACCAGGAGCATCCATATCAAATAGCTCTTCAGGTAGTCTGACAATGCATTTGCCTGTGTTTCTCAACATTATCAAAGCAATCGGGTCTATTTCTCTGAGGCTTACATGCTTTATGAGTTCATATTCTCTGCGGTTATTTTCGTGATATGCCATTTCCATTCTCTTGAGGTCAAGATAAAGCTTTTCTCCGGCAAGAAGTCCTTCTTTACCTGCAAGATAATCGTATTTGATGAATGTTAAACTATCATCTCCCAGTTCATGTTGAAGTGCTCTTTCCGCCTTCTTTGCAATGTCAAAGGCAAAGTCAAAACAGCGCGTATATAGCCCTCTTGTTTCTCTCTTCATCCAGGCATAAAGTGCTTTATTCGTCTTTTTTCCTTTCAGATTTGTGCCATCGGCATTTAAAAACTCTTCAATTTCTTTAGCATGCTTCATCTGGACCCTGTGGGCATTAAGCTCATATTCTGCAATCGCTTCTCTGATTTGAGCAGCCCTGTATTGTTTAAGTATCTGCCTCATCTCAGCAAGAGCAAGGTTGCTCTGAAATGTCCATTCCTGCTCCCTGCGGGCATAGGAGCCTATTTTTGCAGACCTATTGGCTTCGTATGTTAATGTAGATGCATCAATATTTTTTGATTCCGCTATTAAGGAAAGTTCAGTGGATAAAGCACGTCCACCAAATTGAAGTAACGCACCTACACCTATAGGAGCACCCATGGTTCCAAATTCAGGAATAAGTGCCAAGATTTTTGCGATTAATGAATAAGTTGAAGCCTCATTTTGTAAATCATGAGCATAATCTAAATAATTTAATTCTTTAGCTTCGTAATTACTCAAAATTACACCTTTTTTAATATCTGTCATACCTTTTGCAATATCAATCTTAATTTCCCTATCCATGGTGTCAGGAATATCCTCTTCCTGAGAATATGCCATATTGTCAAGTTCCTGTCTTTCCAGATCATTTAAGACATCAAAGATATTTTTATCTATATCAGCATTAATTTTACTTTTCTCTCTTCCAAGTTGTCTTTCATAATACTCATAGCGAACTGCAGCCAGAGCCAAGGATTTTTCTAAAGCTTCCCTTGATTTTTTAGCCTCCTGAAGTTGCGCATATTTTGTATGTTCAACCATTTCAAGAACCTGCCTTTCATGCTTTGCCCTGAGTATTGCGATAGCCTCTGCATCTTCCTTTTCCATTGCGGTTAAAAGCTGACCACCGAGGGATTTTACTTCCTGTGCTATTTCTAAAGCCTTTTGAATAAGAAAAGTAAACCTTACTATAGGTAAAGGCTGATTTATACCTCTTATTACTGCTCCTACATCAAGCCCTGCAGCTGCAGCCCTTGCAAGTAGGGCAGGATCAATAGGCGGTGCAAAAAGTGGAAGCCTGCGAAATCTTCCTGTAATATCCATGCTGTTACGAATCTTGAACAGTCTGTCTGCAACAATATCCCAGTAGGAGAGGAGTTTTTCATTTGGAGGAACACAGAAATAAAGGGTTTTTGCAATGTTTTTAAGAATAGGAGTGGATGTATCGCTGACTTTCCCTGAAGGAGAGAAAAAAACAAAAGGTATGTCAGCTTCAAGGTCAACAAGGGTATTGCTGAATTCATCCAATTGATCCTTGATACTTGCATAGGTCTGAGGTCTATTGGCACCTTTTTTAGGAACAGGTTGAGGTTTTGGACCAAGGATATTTGCTGCCATAACATATATCTGGAGTGCCTCGTCCACACTTTCGGGTGTGTCCTGACGGAAGAGAAAGTCTCCCCAGGAAATAAGGTTGTCAAGATATGCCATAACCGCCTTATACATGTAAGCCCACTGGCGGTGTCTTGCAATCACATGGGGACGGAACGGTTTCTCCCTCCATTCCTTGAGGGATCTTACTACCTCTTTGGAAAGTTCAGAGTCAGGGTCTTTAGATAACTCTAACAGAACTTCTTCAATTTTCTTAGGGGTCATTTCAAGGAAGGGTTTTACCTTCCAGAATCTCTGAGGTGTGGGATTGTTACTGTCGTCTGTTGGATCAAAGATGTAATGAAGCCATTTCTGTGCTTCGGCAAATCTATTGTTTTTGCTCAAATGGAGGGCAATGAGAAGGGGAGCATGGTAGAATAGTTCCCAGTTATAGACTGAATAAGCCCCACTTATTGAAAAATCTAAATCTTTGATAGGATAAGGTTTTTTAACGATATTAGTTGGCGAATACTGGTCTTTAAAGAATTCTTCTTTCATTGCTGGCTCAAACTTATAATGCTCATTCTCTTTTTTGAAATTTCCATCCTCATCCTGCTTCATAAGTCCATCTATTCTTTCTCTTATCAGTTCCTGAATGAGTCGGGTTACATAGGGGTGCTGGTGGAGATAAAAACGGCATTTCCACTGCTTGACTTTGTAGGATGAAGTTGGGATTTTTACTTTTTCACCAATCTCTTCCTTTACCAAATCTATATTATTGTGAAAATTATTAAATATTTTTCCGTTCATCTTATCTCCCTCCTTAAAATGTTTGTTATTCCAATTCCAGAACTTAAAATCCCTTCTCTTCCGATGATGCTATACCCGGCGGTCACGGCGCCAAACTCTTTTGCTGGCATAGATACCATGCCGTTTTTACCTATAGCTTTTCCTCCGTAATCAATTACAGTATTAGGATAAGTAACAGGGTCAAGGGGCTTTGAAATACGGAACCGGCTTCTTGGGTCAATAGGTGATTCAGGAATCTCAACTACTGGAGGTATTGCTATTTCTATATCTGGAATTGCAGGAACATATTCCGTTTTATCTAACCAATTCTTTAATCTATCATCAATTTTTGTTGGCTCGAGAACCCATCCTCTAATAAAGGGAATTTCAACTTCCTCATATCCCGGTTCTACAAAGAATGTGTGCTGGTCATCCTGGTAGAAGAAGGGTGCGGTATCGATATGTGGTGAGTTGTATAGAGCGTTATTGGGTAGAAGAAGATTATAGTGTTTTAGAGATCCTAAGATAACATCGTGTGGAGGTAACTCTTCAAATGGGTTCTCAGCAAATATCCTACCTAATTGTTCGTTAGTAGAAGTTACATAACGGGTAATTTTCTTTTTACTGGGATTGTAAGAAATAAAGATATTAGGTTCGTCTCTTTCAGGAGGTTCTTTTGATTCTGGAACAGCATTTCTCCCTGCCATATAGAAAGAGCAGTTTACAGGATAAGGAGAATCAAATTCTTTCTTTTCTAATTTGGAATCTACACCACTATACTCATAAGTAGCACATTTAACTGGTAAATAGAGAGCAATGTAAATAC
>RFHX01000260.1 GCA_003695725.1 Candidatus Schekmanbacteria bacterium | reverse complement strand
TTACAGATAGAACCTTTGTCATTCCTTTGATTAAATATATGGAAAAATATAATTTCAGAAAGTCATCTCTCATAAGAGTATTGAGCAGATATACATCAGAGAGACTAAAGAAATTTGCATCAATAGATGATTCAAAAATCAAGATTATTCCCGGTGGTGTCAATGAAGACAGATTTTGTCCAGTGAATAATAAGCAGATGCTTAGAAAAAAATTTAATCTGCCTGCTGAATCAATAATATTTTCGACTTTAAGAAATATGGAACCTCGTATGGGACTTGAAAACCTTATCAAGGCAATAAAAAAAATCAAAAATCATTGTACATCATCTCTTTTTGTAATCGGCGGAAGCGGTCCACTCAAATCAAAACTTGAAAATATGGCACATTCTGAAGGTCTTTCCGATTTGATTATTTTTGCAGGCTATATCGATGAGAACAACCTTTCTGATTTTTACAGAATGTCAGACTATTTTTTGCTTCCTACAGTTGAGCAGGAAGGGTTCGGCCTTGTGACAGTTGAAGCTCTTGCATCAGGAGTACCTGTCCTTGGCACCCCTGCAGGAGCGACACCTGAAATATTATCTAAGGTAGATAAAAAGCTGATTTTTTCTTCAACTGAGGTTGATTCACTTGCAGAAGGTATTTTGCAGTGGATTGATATATATAAGAACAAAAAGGAATATTATGATGAAATTTCAAAAAAAGGGAGAAGAGTAGTTGAAGAGCATTATACATGGGAAAAGTCTGCAGAGAAGCTTTTAACTATTTATAAATCTATTTTATGAAAAGGATAAAGGTGCTTCACATTATCACCCGCCTTGACAAGGGCGGTTCATCTGAAAATACTCTTCTAACTGTAAAAAATCTTGACAATGAAAGATATGAATCTTCTATTTTGTACGGAATGACGAAAAACCCTGATGAAAAATATTTGCCTTCTGTAAAAAAAAATATTGAGGTTTTTTTCAATATTGAAGATTTGGTAAGAGAAATTAATCCCCTCAAAGATGTTAAGGCATTTTTTAAGATATATTCTTTTATCAGTAAAAATAATTACCATATTGTCCACACTCATAGCTCAAAAGCAGGAATACTCGGAAGATGGGCAGCCAAATTTACCGGTGTTCCTGTAATTGTGCACACCCCTCATGGCCACATTTTTTATGGTTATTATGGGAAAATAATTTCATGGATATTTATATTCATAGAAAGAATTACAGCGTCCATAACAGACAATCTGATTTGCCTTACAGAAAGAGGGAAGAAAGAACATATTTCCTTCAAAGTAGGAGATGAGAAAAAGATCTCTGTAATTCATAGCGGTGTAGATGTTGATTCCATTAAAAACTATGCGCAAAAAAATGAAAGACCATTCGTAAAAAAGAATCGTATTCCTCCTAACTCCTTCGTTGTGGGCAGTATGGGGAGGTTTGTAAAAGTCAAGGGGTTTGAATATTTTATAAAAGCCGCAAAAATAGTTTCTTCAAAGATTGATAACGCCTATTTTATGCTTGCCGGCGAAGGTGAATTGGAGAAATCTTTGAAAAAACTTGTCTTAGAATATGGGCTTGAAAAAAAATTTTTTTTTATTCCTTGGCAAAGCGATTGCAGAGCTTTTCTTTATTCTTTAGACCTCTATGTGCTTTCATCTGTCAATGAGGGAATGGGAAAGGTCATTGTTGAAGCAATGGCAGCGGGTCTTCCTGTTATAGGGACAGATGTGGGAGGCGTAAGAGAGATAATCGAGGATGGTCTAACGGGATTTGTCATTCCGCCTGAAGATGAAAGAAGCATTGCAGAAAAAATAGAACAATTGTTTTTTAACAAGGAATTGCGCAATAGAATGGGCTTGATGGGACAGAAAAGAGCCGATTCATTCAGTGTAAAAAGAATGGTTGAAAAAATAGAAAACCTCTACAGGAAGTTATTGAAAGAAAAGGGATTAGTTAATGAATAGAGTGTCAATTAAAAAATTGTTTTTCCACTTTTTTTCTTTCCTTTCCCTTTTTCTCTTTTGTATTTCTATTTGCTATGGAATGAAAATCGACGGCCTCATTCATCTTCATTCGCAGTTTTCTACAGGCAGAAATTCTCTTGAAGAAATAGTTGATAAAGCGAAGGAGAAGGGCATTAAAGCCGTATTGATGACAGATCATGATGTCATAAAGGTTGAGTATGGGATACCTCCATTTCGGAATATATTTAAAAAAGACTATGAACTTCAAAGCGTTACGAAAAGAGGAGCATCTGAATATATTGAAGAGATTGAGGATATCAATAAAAGAAGAAAAAATGTAGTTGTTATACCTGGCGTTGAATCAACAGCCCATTATTTTTGGTCGGGGAGTATTTTTAATGGAAATTTAACGGCAAATAATTGGCAAAAGCATATTCTTCTTGTTGGCTTTCATAGTGCGGAGGAAATAGATGATTTGCCTGTAATACATAACGGTTTTTCTCTCCGATATGTAAAAGAGCTTACGCCTAAAGCTCTTTTCTTTTTGTTTGCTTTTATATTGTCTTTCTTGCTTTATTTTACAGGAGAAAAATTTGCTAAAGCTTTTGGGTTGATATGTTCGATTATATCACTTCTTTTAATAATCAACTATCATCCCTTCCAAAGTACGCTTTTTAACCAATATGAAAGTAATGCCGGAGTGATTCCTTATCAGGAATTGATTGATTACGCCAACGAGAAGGAAATATTGTCAATATGGGCACATCCTGAATCTTACAAAGAAAGAGAAATCAACGGTGTAAGAATGTTGACGCCAAAATATGTAGAAGATTTGCTAAAAACCTACAATTATACCGCTTTTGAAGGTTTATATCGTGATACTGCGACAATGATTGAGGCAGGAAAAGAGTGGGATATCTTACTTTTAGATTTTATAAGAAAGGAGAGGAATAAACCAATTTGGACGGTTGGAGGTATAGATTATCATGGAGATGAGGATGAGAAGATTGATGAAGTTAAAACTATTTTTATTACAGATAACTTGTCAAAAAAAAGCATCATTCAAGCATTAAAGAATGGTCGTTGTTATGCTGTAAGGCAGAGCAATTCCGGAGAAATTGTCATTGATGAGTTTCTATTGAGTGATAAGGAGCAGGTTAATGAAGCAGAAATGGGTGAATCATTAAAGGTGAGTGGAGAAGCGATTTTATCTGTTATGATTAGTGAAAAGTATGGGAAAAAAGAAGAGGCATTTTTAACTATAGTAAGAAATGGGAAAATTTTTATAAAAAAGGAGATAATGCTGCCCTTTGAAAAGAAGTTTTTATTTTCTGCAGGCTCTAATGATAAAGGCTATTTTAGATTAATGGTTAATTTTAAGGATGGGGGGAAAGCGGTAAGCAATCCAATTTTTTATAATGTTTCCCTCGATTCAAAGTGATTATGATTGTATCTGTCCATCAACCTCAATATTTGCCATGGCTTGGTTATTTTGACAAGATTTCAAGCTGTGATGTCTTTGTCTTTTTGGATACTGTCCAATACAAAAAGAATGAGTGGCAAAATAGAAACAAGATTAAAACAGCCAACTCTTCAATGTGGCTTACAGTGCCCGTGAATTATAGATTTCCTCAGAAGATTTTTGAAGTTACCATTGACAGAAAAAAACATTGGAAAAGAAAACATCTCAAAGCCCTTGAAATTAACTATTCATCTGCTCCTTATTTTATGGAATATTTTCCTGAAATAAAAAAAATTATTGAAAAAGAATTTATTTACCTGAAAGATTTAAATATTGCCCTTATAATAAAAATTATGTCATTTTTAGGAATTAAGACCAAAACACTCAGTTCATCAGAAATGGATGATTTACCAGATGATGCAGATGAAAGACTAATCGGTATATGTAAGAGAATTGGCGCTAACAAATATTTGGCAGGAGCAGGGGGAAAAGATTATATGAATTTTAAGAAGTATGAAGATTCTGGAATAGAGGTGATTTTTCAAGAATATAAACATCCAGTCTATCCTCAACAATACGGCAGTTTTCTTTCACACCTTTCTATAGTTGACCTTCTTTTTAATTGTGGAAAAGAGAGTTATTCAATTTTAAAAGGGGATAAGTTATGAAAATTCTTGCAATTGGTTCACACCCCGATGATATTGAAGTTGGTTGCGGCGGAACTTTGAAAAAATATGCCCAGAAAGGAGATGAAATTTATTATCTTATTATGACAATGGGAGAGCAGGGAGGTGACCCTCAGGTAAGAAAGAAAGAGCAGGAAGAAGCCGCAAGAATAATGGGTGTAAAAAAAATTTTTTGGGGAGGATTAGAAGATACAAAAATCGATTCACGATTGAGCACGATTCAAAAAGTTGAGAGTGTTATAAAGGAAGTAAAACCAGTATTTACTTTTACGCACTATTATAACGACACTCATCAGGACCATAGACATTTAAGCAATGCAGTAATTTCCGCAGCACGCTATGCAAAGAATGTTTTATTCTATGAAGGACCCACAACTCAGGATTTTAGTCCTACCATTTTTAGCGACATTGAAAAAGTTTTGGATATAAAAATTGCGTTGGTGAAGGCACATGCATCTCAAGTTATGCGCACCAATATCGCGGGTATTTCTATTGAAGACATAGTTTTATCCACTGCTAATTTTAGGGGTACTCTTGCAAGAGTAAAATACGCAGAAGGATTTGTTCCTTTGAGAGTTTTTATCAATATTTCGGAAGAATAGGTGACAATGAAAATTTTACCTATACCCCATTCAAAGCCCTATTTGGGACAAGATGAAATCGATGCAGCCATCAGAGTTTTGAAAAGCGGAATGATAGCCCTCGATGGAGAAGTTCGTCGTTTTGAGAAAAAGTTTAAGAAGCTGATAGAACGAAAATACGCCATAGCAGTCAACAGTGGGACATCAGCCCTTCACCTTTCCTTGCTTTCACTGAAAATGAGCGGTAACGATGAAGTTATTATTCCCTCTTATGTTTGTCCTGCCCTGTTAAACGCTGTCAATTATACAGGTGCAAAACCGGTTATAGCTGATGTATCTGCATATGACGGCAATATTTCTCCTGATTCTGTTAGAAAAAAGATTACTTCTAAGACGAAAGCTATTATTGTTCCTCATCTATTTGGGATACCAGCAGATATAAAAGAGATAATATCCTTTGGCATCCCTGTTATCGAGGATTGTGCCCAGTCCCTTGGCGCTGAATATGATGGAAAACTTACAGGTAGGTTTGGAAGAGTAGCAGTTTTTTCCTTCTATGCAACTAAAGTGATAGCTACAGGAGAGGGAGGAATGATTGTATGTGACAATGAAAGGATACATAAAACAATTTTAGACCTTCGGTCCTATGACAAGAAAAAAAACTATTCTGTAAGGTATAATTATAAGATGACTGATTTATCTGCTTCCCTTGGGATTGCCCAATTATCAAAACTAAAAAGAATGATTTCTAAAAGGAGGAAGATTGCTTCTCAATATTCGAAAAGGATATCGTTGCCAAATGTAATTCATCATTCCTTCGATGAGAGAAAAAAATCAATTTACTACAGGTATATCATCAAAATCAAAAGGGGAAATGTCAAAAAAGTAATAGGTGAATATAGAAAAAGAGGTATTTTTGCAGAAAAGCCCATTTATTATCCCCTTCATAGATATTTAAAAATGAATTTAAAAGATTATAAAGGTGCTGAAGAGTGTTTCAAAAAATTTGTTTCTCTTCCTATCTATCCATCGCTTACTGAAGAGGAAATCAATAGAATAGTTAAGGCTTCATTGGAGATATTTTG
>RFHX01000259.1 GCA_003695725.1 Candidatus Schekmanbacteria bacterium | reverse complement strand
TTATTATATTATAAAATTCTATCCGCCTGCATTTTCTGTAGTTCAATCTTAATATTTTTTCATTCTATATTAAACAATCCAACCCATCTTCTGACAAATTTATCTCTTTTTTTGAGAGAGAATTTTTTTAAGGTATTAAATAAGACTTTTTTAATCCTTTTTTAGATCATAAATAACTTTTTTTAGAAGGAATAACATAAGCAAATCCGAAGAAATATTGAAAGAGGCATTTGCGGGAGAATCACAAGCAAATCGCAAATATCTTGCCTTTGCGGAAATAGCGAAAAAGAGGGTAACCCTCAGACCGCAAGAATGTTTTCAGCCGCAGCTGAAGCGGAAATGGTAAACGTCCACAACCATTTAAGGACACTCAAGGGAATCGGAAACATGAAAGAAAACCTCGAAGCGGCAGTTGTGGGCAAAACATTTGAATTCAAATCGATGTGTCCGGAGATGATTCAGCCGACGCAGACAGAAGACAACAAGGTGGCGGGACGGTCATTCCAGTACGTTAATGATGGTGAAAAAGGTCACGCTGAATTATATCAGAAGCTTCTAGACAATTTGGAAGGCGATCAGGAGGAGTATCCTTATAATGTTTGCCCAGTGTTCGGATTTACAACAGAAAAAGAATGCTCCCGACAGTTTCACTTGCTGCAGTGCAAAAGCAACAATGTTTAAAAAGATAGACTTCCTGAAAAACTTATCTTCTTACAGCTTGGTGTCTGTACATCAGGCATCACGCTTTATAATAAGTTCAGCTGATATTCTTCCTGACTCAATTATAGTAGGTAGTCCGCTTCCAGGATGAGTACCTCCTCCAACGAGATAGCAGTTTTTTACCTCTTCAAAATCATTATGAGGCCTTAAGTAAAGCATCTGGTCAATACTGTGGGCAAGATTAAATATTGCTCCTCTATAGACAAACTTTTCATTCTCCCAATCATCTGGAGTAATAACCTTTTCTGCTTTTATATGCTTTCTTAAATCATTTAGACCTGCCCTCTTTTCAACTATATCAAGCACTTTTTCTCTATATCTCGCCTTCTCCTTGTTCCAGTTTATATCACCTTCTCTGTTTGCAACCGGTACGAGAATATAGATAGTGGATTTGCCATCAGGGGCAAGAGTCTTATCGGTAACACATGCATTCTGCACATAAATCGAGGGTTCTTCTGAAAGTATTTTCTTTTCAGCAATTTCTAAAGTGTTATTTTTGTAATCAGATGAAAAAATTATATTATGGTGAGGGATATCATAAAGCCGATCAACCCCTAAATAGATCATAAATGCAGAACAGGAATATTTCCTCCTTGCAATATTTGATGCAGTATATTTTTTAAGCACTCCCTCTTTGAAAAGATTAGTCATAGCATAGGCAAAATCCGCATTTATGACGATATAATCAGCAAACTCCTTTTCTCCGCTTTCAAGCTCAACACCGATTGCAATGCCGTTTTTTACAATAATCTTTTTCACTCCTTGAGAGGTATAAATCTCTGCACCATCTTCTTCTGATGCTTTCGCCATAGCTTTTGTTATTTGGCTAAGACCTCCTACAGGATGAAAAATACCGTATTGCTGTTCAATAAAGGAAATAATACTAAAGGTCCCGGGGCACTTCCACGGTGACATTCCAAGATATTTCGCCTGAAATGTAAAGGCAAGCTTCAATTCATCACTGTCAAAATATCTTCCAAGATAATCGAATAAATTTGAAAAAGGACCAAGATAGGGAATTGCCCAAATAAATCTTTTTTTGAGATATGAACTTAACCTATTGTACGGAGCCTTAAGGCAAGGGAAAACGTGTTCATATTTCTTCTTTTCATATTCAAGATAGCGGTCATATCCCTTTTCATTTCCGGGATAACATTCAGCAATCTGCTCTCTCATCTTTTTCCTGTCTGAAGTGGGATAAAAAGTTTTGCCGTCACTGAAAATGAGTCTGTAAAGAGGATCAATCTGTTTGCATTCCATATAATCGGAAAGTTTTCTCCCCGAAAGTCCGAAGATTTCTTCAAGGACAAACTTCATTATCAGAAAAGTTGGTCCGAGGTCAAAGGTGAAATCATCAAGTTTTATATGTGAGTTTCTCCCTCCGATATAGTTTTGCCTTTCAAAAACTATAACATCATACCCCTTGTTGGCAAGCATCATAGTTGAAGTTAGTCCACCAGGACCTGCACCTATTACTATAACTTTTTTTTTCATCCATCTCTCCAGTCTTTTATACTTAAACCCTCATTATTGACGATTTTAACAAGATTATAGTATAAGAAAATATAAAATAGAAATTAATCTTAAAAAAATTTCTTAAAATTAAAAAATGAATTATTCAACAATACTATATTCTCTCTTATTTTACATCTACGGGGCAATATCTCTTGGATATATTGCGACCTACCTTCTTACAGGTAAAAAACTTTATGAATGCGGGACAAGAAATGTAGGTATTGCAAACAGTTTCAACACAGGAGGCAAAGTTGCTGGAATACTGGCAGTTATAAACGAAGCATCAAAGGGAATTCTTCCCATAGTAATTTCAAAATACTTTCTCAGCGCGAGTTACGGAGAAATGCTTCTTTTCACATACTGCTCAATAGTAGGTACTATATTTCCGGTTTTCACACGATTCCGCGGAGGAAAAGGAAGGTCATCATTTTCGTGGGCACTTTTCCTAATATCCTCCTATGGATTTATAATTTCCGGAGGGTTATGGCTTATTACTCTTATGCTCACAAAAAATGCGGTTATTTCCTATAATCTCTTTCTACTATCGCTTATTCCTATACTTTACTTTGTAACAGGAAAAAAAGAAGTTTTAATTTTTATAACATTTATAATCCCAATCCTTTACTTTACCAACAAAGCTGAGCGTGATGATTTTGCCTATTATGGCATACTGACAGGCAAAGAAAATTAAATGAAAAACATCTACAAGCTTGAAGATTTTTTAAATAAACGCGAAAATGGTGATTTTGGGGAAAAAGCAGCAGGACTTATTCTGCTTGCAAAAAAAGGATATAACATACCAAAAACCTTCCTAATTCCATATGAAGTGAGAAACAGATGCCTCAGCAACAAAGATGATGGTTTAAAAAAACTGAAAAATGATATTGAAAAAGAGATACCTGACAAATGTTTCTATGCTGTAAGGTCATCTTCAAATATTGAAGACGGAAAAAGGTTTTCATCTGCAGGTCTTTTCAGCACTTACCTTGACATTAAGGGTACATCTGAAATTCTAAAGGCAGTTCAAAAAATATGGCAATCTTTAGACACCACAAATATAGAGTCCTATGTTGCAAAAACAGGACTTCCGAAAAACAACAGACAGATGGCGGTTATAATTCAGGAAATGATAAATCCGGTGTTATCAGGTGTACTTTTTACAAGGAATCCCGTAACCGGATTCAAGGAAACCATAATAGAGGCAATTGAAGGGAGAGGTGATAAACTCATACAAAAAGGTGCAACCCCAATGAGATGGGTTTTCAGAAAAGAAAGGTTAATCAATAAGAGTCCCTGCGCTTTATCAGAATTCGATGACATCATATCTCTTCTTGTAAAAAAATCACTGTCAATTGAAAGCAATTTAAAATTTCCTGTTGACATTGAATGGGTTTATGACGGGAAGGAAATCTATTTTGTTCAGGTAAGAAACATAACCACAAGGGGGATAGACCCTCTTTTTTCAAACAGAATTTCCCGCGAATTTATGCCGGGAATAATCAAACCCTTGGTTTGGGACGTAAATATTCCTCTTGTAAATGGTGCGTGGAAAAAACTTTTAACTGAATTGATAGGTAAAAATAATATTAATGTTGATGAATTGGCAAAACAGTTTTACGGCAGATCATATTTTAATATGGGAGTTATAGGAGATATTCTTCAGTCTATTGGTATAGACAGGCATGCAATCGAAGGATTCCTCGGAATTGACGAAGAGTTCAATTTTAAAAAATTTTTTAAGCCCAAACTAAAAATGCTTAAGCATATTCCGCGCCTTCTATCATTTATATTTTACCTTCTTTTATCATATGAGAAAGAGATAACCGTTAAACTCAACGTATGGGAAGAAACTATTAAAAAGATAAAGTCGGATGTTGAAAAATCTGGATCTATTCCAGATTTACTAAATACATATGATGAGCTTTTTAACGTGAACAATGAAATGGCTTATTATTATCTTATCGCCTTTTTCTTCTCAGGGTTTCATTACAAGAGACTAGAATCATTTTCATCATTAAAGAATATCAAAATGAAGGAAGTTATTCCCGAAAACACGAAAGACATTAATCCCAATATTTTTCTTTCACAACTTAAAGTCATTATTGAAGCCTTACCTTCTGAAACGCAAGAAAAAATAAAGAATGCATCATATGAAGATATTAAGGCAATGGAAAACATTAATGAATTAAAGAAAGAGTTTCAAATTTTCTTTGATAGATTCGGCCACCTTAGCGACAGTGGAAATGATTTTTCAGTGCCTCAATGGAAGGAAAACAAAGACGCGATTCTAAAACTTATAAATGCAGAGAGCGGAAATATATATGCGCATAGAGAAAAAAAAGAGAAATTCATAAATAGGAGACACGAAAAACTATTTTTAAAATCTGCAAAATGCCAAGAGTATAAGGAAAGAGTGAGTTTTACATATAATCTCGGTTTCTCTCTATTCAGGGATTTATTTCTCCGCATAGGCGAAGTTCTGAAAGAGAGAAATTTCATAGAGGAAAGGGAAGATATATTTTATCTTAAGATAGATGAAATAAAAGATTCGGAAAAAATTAATGACTGCAAAAAACTGCGTGACGTAATCTCGAGACGAAAGGAAAAGCTAAAAAAATATGAATCTGTAAATAATGTTCCTTCAACTATTTTCGGATATAAAGAACCTCCGCTATTATCCGAAGACAACAGTAATGAATTTAAAGGCATACCTGCTTCAGGCGGTTATTATAAGGGTAAAGCAAAAGTCATTAAAGGTGTTCAGGATTTCCCCAAAGTCAAAAAAGGAGATATTATAGTAATACCTTACTCTGATATTGGATGGTCGCCTCTGTTTGCAAAAGCAGGCGCTGTAATTTCTCAGGCAGGTGGTATGCTTTCTCATAGTGCTATTATTGCAAGAGAATACGGAATTCCTGCAGTAGTATCAGTCGAAAATATCTGCAATTTAATTAGTGATAATGACATAATCTATGTCAACGGTTTTGACGGAACGATTACCCGCGAAATTATTTTACAAAAAAATGAGAAAAACATTACCTAATAAGCTACACCAAACAAATATAGCGTTTAATATACTTTTATCAATTTTACTTTTTACAATTCTTTTCTCCTCAGTTTCCTTTTCTGCAGAAATAATCACAGATGCCGAAATAGAATTCTCGCAAAGGATTGAATCAGGAATTGAATATCTTTATAACCTTGACAGAAACAAAGCAAAAGAACAATTCAGAAGAGCAATTGAGTTAAAACCCCTCAGACCTGAAGGCTACTTTTATACATCGATGATTTATTGGAATAAAATCTACTTCGAAAGCGATATGGATGCTTTATCTGATTTTGAAGAATGGATTGATAAAACAATTGAAAAAGCAGAAGAATCTACAAGCAAATCAACAGATAATAGAGAAAAAGCATCTGCACTCCTCTATCTTGGTGGTGCATACGGTTACAAAGGGGCAATCAGTATTATAAAACGCAAGTGGTTTTCCGGGTTTGTCAACGCCTATAAAGGCAGAAAATATCTTAATAATGCTTATAATCTTAATCCTGATGAAAAGGATATTTATCTCGGACTAGGAATGTATGACTACTTTCTTGATAAACTTCCAAAGACAATAAAAATTCTCACTTACCTTATCTCCTTCTCTGGAGACAGAAAAGGGGGACTTGAAAAACTTAAAGAATGTGCAGAAAAAGGAAGATATGCCAAAACAGAAGCACTAATTGCCCTTGCAAATATTTATATCTATCTCGAAAAGGATTATAAATCAGCACTTCCCGTTATTTCAAAGTTAAAAATGAAATATCCAAACAATCCTCAGTTTCACTATCTTTATGCAATCGTCAATGCAAGACTGGAAAAATGGAGTGAAGCGGTGAAAACGGCAGACTTTATGTTTAATGAGGGGAAAAAAAATAATAAGCACTTCAAAGGCATATGGGAAACAAAAACAAAATTTCTGCGGGGAGAAATCTGCTGGATAAAAAAAGACTTTTCAAAAGCGCTTGAATTTTATAACAGCATCCTTGCATCTGAAAGGGCAAAAAATATATGGGTATTCCCAATGGCAGAAATGAGAATCGGCATGATAAACGATTTTTTAAACCATAGAGAAGAAGCAAAAAAAAGATATTTAGCGGTCCTCAGTTATAAGGAATATTCAAAAGATTATGCCTATCTTTATGACTATGCAAAAAAGTATCTGAAGAAACCCTGCAGGATTGATGACCCTGAAAGAATGGATTGATAGATGCAGAAGAGCGGACCTGCGCACTTTACAAATTAACCTCTTTTACAAGTTTTTTTTATAGTGTCACATTTCTATATTTAATTCTTCCTTTTGTTTCTGTATTAAAAATTGCAAATTTCATACCTTTGTCAATCTTGTCAATCCAGTATGATTCTACAGACAGAAACACCCATAAGTCGGAAAAACCGATAATGATTTTGGAGTTATTGTCTTTTGAAAGAGTCTCTTCCTGTCTTACATCAAATTTATAAAGTTTTCCTTCCATCAGTGATTTAAGCGTGAGCCGTTCATATGCTGAAAGGGCAAGCTCTACTTCCTTCTCTACAACACGGATTGTTTCTTCGGTAAGTTTCTTCTTAAGGAGCGCCTCGTGTATACATATACATCAAGGCCAAAATTGCAAAGTAGTAACCAGCCAGTCATCGTCAAATACCCACATCAATCCGTTCCTGACATCAAAGCCATAATAAATCCATAGTTAAAGCCGGAGATTTTTCCATAGCACAGCAGTGCTTTTCTTTTAGTTATTTATTTGGATAAGTTGCTAACTATGCCTTTAAATGAGAATATTTTTAATCATAAGGTGAAAAAATGTTGGGAGTAGCCACACGCGAATGTCGCCGTTGGCTTTGGGAATGCCCCTGTAATCGTAGCCCCGCCAGAAAAGCTCGCGAATATAATCAATGGGGCGTTCCACTCTGCCCTTGACCCAAAGAACATAGGGCCGAGTAACCATCGCCTTGATGCCGTAATGCATAAATAACGCTTCAAACTCTCTGTTCCAGATAATCCGGTGTTTTTGCGCTTTATAACTACATTCTTTATATTTTCACAGAAACCTCTGTCGGACCAGCACCGAAAAATCCAAAAGCATGCTGGTGGCAGGCCAAAAAATTGAGCAATATGCATCTCTCGATAAACTCAACATACATATGCCGGTAATAACCCAGCGCCATAATGAATGCGTAAACCGTCTTTGTTGAACTGTCAGGCTCAATTACCTGAAAATCCCCAAAGTCAACCTGAGCCTGTTGAACCGGGCATCGTCTCAAAAGGGATATAGGCCTGGTGGCCGTGTTTCTTTTTTACGCCGTCTACATAACGCCGCACAATTTCGTAGGAACCGTCAAATCCCTGAATACAAAGCAAATCGTGAATGCGTATTGCCTTAAAATCATCCTGCGCAAACCAGCCTTCAATAAGCGGCTTGTAAGCCTCAGCTTGCTCCTGTGGCGAACTTTCCTGTGCACAGGAATTCCCTGCTCTCCTAGATAACCCCTCACAATCCGACGGACACCCCCACCATCACCCGTGCAATCTGGTGGTAAGAATCCTCCTGCTTTCTCAGTGACAAAACATTCATTTACGCCTCTTTGTCTATCATAAGCTGTCTCTTCTTCAGATGAACAGCTTATCAGGTTATACCGCACAAGGTGGCACATTTTTAACGCCTATCTCTGGTACTGTTTCCCATGACGATTAAGATTCGGTTCAGATTCAGTGAGAAACTTAACTCGTTATCAATTCTCTATCATTTACGGAAATCACTTTTTCTGAAGGAAAAATCCCGGCATATTTATCCAGACTGAATGTGTGAATAGGAATAATCATCTTGGGCTTGGTCTTCTTTACGAACTTCTCAAGAGTGGCAATAGTTGCGTGCCCGCTTGTGTGATGTTTGATTAATTGCATATTTTTTTCTTCCATAAAATCAATGAATCTTTTTGATGAATTTTCCTCGAGATAACCGTTCCACATGGAGTAAATGACCGACGCGCCTTCTATCCCTTTAATAAGAGAAAGCTCACGCACCATTGACATCCTCACCATCATCACAATGTTTCCGGGGTTTTCTGAAATTTCCGCCATAGAGATTTTATAAGGGTAAAATTTGTAAATCATTTTTTCCCTTTTTTTCTTCACAAGTTTATTGCAGGTATATTGTGGGAAAAAATAGACTCTGATATTGCCATACCCCTTTGAAGTATGAGGAATGGTTTTTCCTCCTATTTCAGCAAGCACATTCGACGTGTAAACATCGCTCACAAAAAGCCGCTTTGTCCTGCGCGCCGCCTTGAAGAATGAGACTAACCTGTCTATATTCTGCGAACTTGAAACGCCAAAGACGATTTTATCAGTGTTGTTTATAGTCTTGACTATGTCATTCTCGATATCCTCTTCCGACTTAGTTATGCTCCTTTCACTCCCTACCAACGAACCTTCAAGAAGAAGTGCGTCTATATTTTCTGGAACTTTGCTAAGAAAATAATCAAATGCCTTTCCCTTCCTTTCGTGTTCTCTGAAATCACCTGAATAAAATATTTTCTTACCTTCACATTCAATCAAAAAGCCATAGGCATCAAATGCGGTATGGTCCATTAAATACAGAGTGATAGTGAAGTTGCCGACCTTAATCTCTTTGCCGCTTTCAAGATAAGTGCATTTGTTTATATCTCCGTTAAAATTAAGAAACAAAGTTGTTAAATCAATAAGTTTTTTTGCCTTTTCGCCAACATAGTAATATATATCATCACGCAGAAAAGTATAGATTCCGTAGTGGTCGATATGGGAATGGGAAATAAACAACCAGTCAATCGGTTTGTCCCCTTTATTAGACTTGTATATGCCTTTTATGTCTGGAAGTATTTTTTCTTTTACTAGTTCAGATGGCGATAATGTCTTGCAAATTTTTGAATCGAATCTCTCTCCTGATTCTTCAACAAGAGGCATTCCTATATCGATTACTATTCTGTTTTCACCGCTTGATATTTCAACACAGGAACCGCCAATTTCATGAGTACCGTGATGAATGGTAATGTTCATACTATCTCTTCAGTGGTTAAAGTTGTAAATTGAATTATATTTTGATTAATTATACGCATAACCACTGACATCAGTATGGCAGGGGGGAATATGCAAAAAATAAATTTTCAAACAGGTTTTCTACTTCCAATTTTTTCTGAAACGCTATTCAGATC
>RFHX01000258.1 GCA_003695725.1 Candidatus Schekmanbacteria bacterium | reverse complement strand
TGTAAATGAACGAGGAGAAAGTATTAATATTGAGGGGAAGGTTTACAGGATTGAATACAGCCTCAATGAGGGTGCCAAAGAGCCAAGCCCGCTTCAGATCATTAGAAACTATGAAAATGCAATCAAAAAGATAGACGGTAGAATAGTTTTCAATAAAGACCCTGACAAAAATAAAACCTGGCTTGAGTTTGAAAGGGAAGGAAAGATAGTTGATGTGCATGTGCTTGGTGATTGGGGCGGTTACACCTTAACCATTGTTGAAAGACAGAAGATGAAACAGGATGTGGTGGCAGACCCGAAAAGCCTTGCAAATGATATCCTGAGCAAGGGACATGCATCTGTTTATGGAATCTATTTTGATGTTGACAGCGATGTGATAAAGTCTGAATCAGAACCCACCTTAAAGGCCATTTCAGATATGTTAAAGGCAAATCCAGATATGAAAGTTTATATAGTAGGGCATACGGACATGACCGGTTCCTTTGAGCATAATATGGATTTGTCCTTAAGACGCGCAAAGGCAGTGGTCAAGAAATTAGTGAGCAAATATAAGATCTCCGCTCATCGCTTAAAAGCAAAGGGTGTTGGACCACTTGCACCTGTAAGCAGTAATAGAGATGAAAAGGGAAGAAAACTAAACCGCAGGGTGGAACTGGTGGAGATGTTATGAAAAGTACTATTTTAAGACAAAACTGTTTGGTCATGTAGGGTTTTATGCAAACCGTATCAAGCATCTCATATTCCAACACCTTATTTAAAGTATCAAAATATAAAATATTACTTTAGAACATGATAGCACAAGTCAAAATACAAAAAATATTGGGAGAATAAGAATGAGGACTGTGAAAGTATTGACTTATATTATTATACTTATCATTTTATCGAGGTATGACAATAATGTGACTGCCCAGGAATCCCATTGCCGTGGATGTAAAAGAACGGCTGTGCTGAAAGAAGCGATTAATGTAGAGAGAATATCCATTGAGTCACGTCTTGCTGAATTCGGGACGTCCCCATGTTTTCATCTTTTAGATACGGAGGCTGTCTCAGGTTTTATTTCTAAGGAAATTAAAAGCGGCATTCCAACTCAACTCCCGATTTTTAAAAAGCCTGAATATTACTTTACAGTGGAATATGAAGATGATCTGGAAGGAGAAATCCAATCGAGGTTGACGATAAAACTATGGTTTTATAATCATGAGCTTGTGCATACTTGGCAGACAGAATCGGGCCGACCGAAGTTTACATTTAACGGACACTTGAATCGAATGTTTAAGAACAAGAATGCAGTATTCAAAGAAACGATTCCATTAGATATCCACGTAATCAATCATTTTGAGAAACGACCTTACAGCTGTAAAATCAATACCGAAAAAGACACGTTGATTCCTGGTGATGAAATGGAAGTAACTATTGATACTATAGAAGACATTGAAGGAAATCCCTCTCGGGAATTTAACCGAATCATTGTGCAGGCAGTACACGGGGAAGTAGTGGGAGGTGCTGATTTACGAGCGGATCCAGATTTAAAAGCATTCATGGTCGGTGATGGGAAAATTACTTTTCGTTACCGAGCACCGAGTCCAACCGAAGCAAAGGGTGTTTCTGAAGATATGATTTATGTTTATAATGCATGTGAAGTCTTAGATACTTCAGATATACCACTTGAGTTAACTTCATTGAAGGACAAAATAGCTCAAAAGAAGATAACCATAAAAAAGAAACAACCTTATCTGGAGTTTGACTTTTCGGTAAACAGCCAATACGAAAAAAATGGAATTAATTACAAAGAAAATGGATCATATCAATATCAAGGACGATTAAAATATAATTTGAAATTAACTGACTCTCGAAGAGTAGATGGAGAATTACATCAATCCTACGAAGCTTCAGATTGTCAGATAATGGATATTACAGGCTCTAGTAAAGGTAAAACTGTTAGCTGGGATGCTGGACATAAAAGGAAGCGCACTGTAATAACGAATCTAGGTATAAAACCATGCTTTAGGAAATGTCAAGCCTCTTCATTAAGCATTGTTTTTGATCAAGAAGGTAATGTAAAAAAAGTTATTTTAGGCGGATTCGATATCTTACTTTGTCTGAATGGAACTTCTATTACTACAGATTATGATGGGAAAACACATTCCCAGAGCATACCTCTTTCGCCAAATGAAAAAATGACTTTTCCTGAGTCTTTTCTCCTTGACCCCCAAGTGGACTGGGGTTTCCTTAAGGTGGAAGGAAAAGATTCGGGAGAATTGAAATCAGGCAATATCAATGGAACAAGAATCTTAACCGAATCGTCGGATGCCAGACATACAGTAAAACATGTAAAATACAAAGCTTCCTTATAAAGCAGAGAGCATTCTTACATCCTTTGTTATTAGGAATGTCTTGAAGAACAAAGAAAAGGATTTATTTATCTATCATATACATAAGGAGGAAAAGAGCAAGGAGGAGGGATGGCTTAGACACGAATTATGTTGACAGTCTGGCTCATTTAACACTATTACGACATCAATAAGGCACTTACAGAGAAAGGAATAGAGGAGGCTTTTGGAGAAAAGACGTAACAAGCCGAGGATAGTTAACCAAGAAGCACAAGAGATAAAAGATAGGATTCTTGAATACTCTCTTCATTATCCAACTCATTGACAAGTCAGGTTTTCAAATGAACTGATTAAGGAAGGGATAATAATAAGCCCTGGAGGGGGCAGGAGCATATGGCTACAGCACAGACTTGAGAATAGGAAACTGGTAGTGACAAAAGAGGTAGCGTAGTAGTTAAAAGCGGAAGGTCGCTTGTCAAAGCTTTTAGCGACTACCGCACTTTGTTTTGTAGAACTCTTAATATTTTTCTGGCATCCTCGGTTTTATATCGCTTATACAATCTACTAACACCCCGTTCAGTAATATTTCTCCAGTACCGAATGTTAGGTTGCTTATCCAGAAAAAGTTTAATCCTTGGATAAGCCCTTACAAAGTTAAGTTGTGGCTCTTCCATAAGGTCAATTTTTCTTCCATCAGACATAACTAACTTATAATTTAAGTGTAAATTTTTGCGTTCTGCGAAACATCTTGTGTGAATCTCCTTTATATCTTGCCAACGATAGAGTTTTTCAGATAGCGAAAAGAGAGGGTTATAATAAATACCTTCCTCTGTAACATAAAAATAGTTTAACGAACCTAATAATGCTACTGGCATGAAAATAAAAAATGTGCAAAATGTAAAAATGACCAATTGTTTAATGGATTTTTTAAAGGATGTATTTTTATACCCCTTTGCTTCCTGCTCAAAGGTTCTTCTTGCTGGTGAAATAAGCCAGGCTATAAGATTAGCAAATATCATTCCGATTCCGAAAGATGGAAATAGAACAGAAACAAACATTAAAATTTTACCAACCCTTGTAGAGCTAAAAAGAATGGCTTTTGCGGGAAACATAGATGATTGTATGTTTATTAAAAGCTTTGCCAATAGAAATGTGCTTGCAAAAACCCCTGTTATGCTGAGTGGAATAAGAATAAGATTCCAACGACTCTTTCTTCTCTTTGCTCTCTGTCTTGCCTCTCTGTAAAATTCATCTATTTTTTTCATGTTGTTACCCAATGACCTCTTTCGTAACGCGAACTATTTGCTCGCATCCTATTTAGTGATAAACCTTTCTCTGTACAACATATTAAACAACCGTGAAAGAATGGGTGTTACAAGAGGGACATAGGGCTCTGTGAAGTAACGCTTCAGTTCGTCTCGCGGCAGCAAGAAACGCATCAGCAAAAGCCAAACAACGCTTCCCAAAAGAAATCCCAATATTAAGCATAGTATAATGATACCAATACCAACGGGTATCCAAATACCAGTTAAAACCCCAGGATTGTTCAGCTCAGGATAGGTTCTCACAGCAAGGCGAGACAGAACCAAGATAGACCCGATACCACCCCCAAGCACGAAGACAACAGCCGAAAGTAGAGCAATTCTGTGTCTTGGCAAAAGCTCCTTGCTCAAATATACCTCCCAAGAGGGCTAATACCCCTCAAAACCGGCAGGAATGAGTTTGAATTATACTATATGCTTATTAACGATTGAACTCACTTACCCCAAGGAGCACGGAGAAATATTATTCAGAATAATCATCAATATCTTCGGGGTCATTTTCGTCAGTTGGATTCATTTTTCTGCCGAATAATCTCTCGTATGTGCTTTCTACTTCTTCTGGAGAGAAAAGGAACTTGTCCTCTGGCAGGTGTTTGGAGACAATCTGCATTTCTTCAGAAAGTTCAAAGGTCTCACCAAATTCCATTAGATAATCTTC
>RFHX01000257.1 GCA_003695725.1 Candidatus Schekmanbacteria bacterium | reverse complement strand
GTCGATAAGATGGTCATACTGGGAAAGGACTATGGAAAAATAGGAGATGATGCGGGGACTAATTTATCTGATGAAGAGGTTTCTGAATTTGTTAAAGCCCATCCTGACCGTTTTATAGGTTTTTGCGGAATACATCCGGATAGAGAGAAAAAAAGAAATTTGGAGAGAGTTGATAGAGCTGTAAATGATTTGGGATTGAGAGGTATAAAATTGAATCCTCATTCAGGTTTTTATCCAAATGATGAAAGGCTTTATCCTGTTTATGAGTTTGCACAAGATATTGGCATTCCTGTAATGATTCATTCAGGTGTAAAAGCACCTCAGGAAGGGACAAGACTTAAATACTGCAAACCTATTTTTATTGATGATGTCTTAGTGGATTTCCCAAATCTTATTATAATAATCTCTCATGCCGGTTATCCTTGGGTGGAGGAGACGATAGCTTCTTGTCTTTATGCGGGAAATGCATTTGTTGATATTTCAACTTTGAACCAACTTGAAGAGGCAATGGGGGGCGAAGTAGTCCTTCCTACCTTAAAAAAATTAACAGCAGGACTTGGAGCACACAGAGTGCTTTTTGGCTCTGATGGCATATTCAATATTGAGGCTTTGATTTCAGCAGTAAAGAATGCAGATTTTTTAGATGACAGAGCTAAGAAGAAAATTCTCGGAGAGAATGCAAAGGAGATACTAAATCTTTGAGAAAAGTTAATCGAGAAGCCATTTTTCAATCAGCTGAGCATAGGTCTGCCAATTTTTTTCAAGCATAAACATATGTCCGCCGGGTTCAATGACCTTGTAATCCCGCGGATTGTAAAATTTTACTAATTCGTTATTGACATCAATTGGTGATTTCACACCTATCTTTTCAAGATTATAGCCAAGAATGTAGACAGGACATTTTATTTTTTCAGGATTTACTTCTATGTCTTTCATCTCTCCTAACGCTCGCCCTGATTCAAGACTGAGCATACTATGAGCATATTTTAGTGTTTCATAATCTATGTTTCCTCTCTCAAACATGTAGTCAAGAAGTGTTTCAGGACTTTCAGGAATTTTAATTACGGTCTCTCCAGAGAGTTTCCCTTTTTCCTTGACTTGTTTGACAAAGGTATTGAAATCATCTCTTTCTTCTCTTCTTTTAGGGGGGCCTGTATGAAGAAGAATAAGTTTTAGGGGGTTCTTTTTTTCTGCCTGTTTTTGTGATAGAAGTCCTCCCATACTATGGCCAATTAAAACTAAATCTTCAGTCAACCAATTTACGACTTTTTCTACATCTTCGAGATATTCATTTGCTCCAACACTACTCCAATCATCGACAGGCTTGCTCAGATAATGGCCTCTTAGATTTAGAGCATAGCATTTCCACCCCCGTGATGAGAGGTAATCCATAAAATTTTTCCATATCCAACTGCCTCCACGTGAGCCATGGACAAAAAGTACGGGAGTTGAGAATTGTTCTTTTTCAGGAATGCAGTATTCAACAGCTATTCCGTCTACGATTTCTTTCTTCTTGATTGTTTTTATTACTTCCATATCCTTACCAATAGAAAGTAATACCTACTTTATCAGAATAAATGAAATTTTCAAACAGAATATAAAAAGATATCATTTTGAAGGCGGGATAATCTATTTGTTGATGTAATCACAAAAAAAGAGGCATAGAAAAGACTATGCCTCTTCAATTTTTTTTCTATCTTATATTTGAGTTATAGTTTTTTCAAAAAACCTTCAAGTCCTGCACGATGCCTATCTTCATCTCTTGATGCAATTTCAAAGAATCTTGCCGCTTCTTCATTACCTTCTTCTCTTGCTATCTTTGCGGCTTCTGCTTTACCTACTGTTGCTCCTGATTCACCGCTTAACATCTTTTCGAGGTTTTCTTTGGTTGTTCCAATTTTCCCTTGGATTTTAGCTACCCATGCGGCATGCCATGCTTCATCCATAGCAACCTGTCTCAAATACATAGCTATATCGGGATATCCTTCGATTTCTGCCTGTTTCGACATTGCAAGATATAAGCCAACTTCACTTGTTTCACCTTTAAAATTTTTTTCCAAATTTTCATCAGTTTTACTCATTTTGAAATCCTCCTTTCTTTATTACAATTTTCACAATATCCATAAAAAATTACATCATGTTTCAGAATATTGAAATTGCCTGCTTTCTCCTTTGACAGGTGAATCGTATCAAGAGATTCATCGAAAACATCTTCAATTTTATTGCATTTTAGACATAAGATATGGTGATGTGGTTGTACCTTTGCTTCATATCTTACAATTCCCTCTCCTGATTTAAATTGTGATAGAAATCCTAATTCGCAAAAAAGCTGGACTGTTTTGTAGACAGTGTTCAATGAAAGGGAAGGATAATCAGCAATAGCCCTTTCGTAAATTTCATTTATAGTGGGATGAAACGATTTATCTGAAAGAATTTTGAAAATGCCAATTCTTTGAGGTGTTACCTTTATACCCGCCCTTCTGCATTCTTCTATAAAAAGTTGTAAATCCATTTTTTCTCGATTTTCAATTAAATAGTAATATAT
>RFHX01000256.1 GCA_003695725.1 Candidatus Schekmanbacteria bacterium | reverse complement strand
CAAAATCTACTGTGCCAATATTATTGATCTCAATTTGCATTTTTTTAATCTTGAAAAGTTATTTTTTTTCTTTTAACAATAGTTGAAGGCTTTCAATACCTTTCTTGACTGCATTGGCTGCTAATCTGTTTTCTTCAATAATTTTTAGGTATATCTCCTTTCTATAGATTGAAACATCTTCAGGCGCTGTGATTCCAATTTTTATCTGTTTCCCTTTTATTTCCAAGACATTTATTTCAATGTTGTCTCCAACAATAATTGATTCTCCAACCCTCCGGGTTATTATAAGCATTTTTTACCTTCCTTGGCAAAAAGTTATGTTATTTTAAAAATTCAGCTAATGTGTTTGACATAATCTCAGATGTTGTTGCAAGTGTAGCTTTATAAGCTGACTGTTCTTTTGCAAGTTGTGTCAATACTTCAATAATATCAGCATCTTCATTTTCAGACAACAAAATATCTAATCTGGCTTTTGAATCTTCATACCAAGTCTCAGTATTTTCAATTTGATTTATTTTTGCGCCTGTATTTGCTCTATAATCAAGGACTTGATTCATTGAAGTGTCTATTCTGCTGATTTGGGATGCTATGTTGTCAGTGTCGTTGTTTTCAAGAGCTGTCTTCAAATCGCTCAAAACATCAAACACATCTTCTCCCCCTGATGCACCCTTGAAGATATTGTCGCCTGTAAAGTTTATTGTCATTCTTTTATTGGCGTCGATTTCAATATTTATATTGCTTGAATTTCCATTGTAGTTTCCGTTGCTGTCGAAAGCTTCTGTTGAAACGGCTGTGCCGGCAAAGATGTATTTTGAACCAAGTTTCGTGTTGGCAATTTGGACCATTTGTTCGAATAGCCCTTGAACTTCAATTGCGGCAGTTTCTCTCTCGTCTGCGCTCATTGTATCATTTGAAGCCGATAGAGCAATTTCTTTTGCTCTTATAAGAAGGTCATTTGCAGATTGCAATGCGGTATCTGTAGTAGAAAGCCATTCCTTCCCAGAACTTAGATTTTTTTCGAATTGAGACATAGATTTTTTGAGCGATTTAAAACTGAGCGATTTATTGTAAGCATAGGGGTCGTCTGAGGGCTTATTGATTCTTTTTCCTGAGGCAGCCTGCTTTTCTAAATTATTTATTCTTTCACTAATATTGCTGATATTATCAAGCAAACTGCTGAGAATCATTTTATAAGTTACTCTCATACCTTACCTCTATCTTATTAAATTTACTAGAGTATCAAGGAGTTCGTCTGCAACTGTAATGAGTTTCGCTGACGCTTGATAACTGTGCTGAAATTTGAGCAAATTACTCAATTCTTCATCGAGTGAAACGCCTGATTTTGATTCTATTCTTTCTTTTAATGCAGTAATTAATCCTTCTTGCGTGTTGTATTCGTCTGTCGAAAGAAGGACATCATTTCCAAGGTCAGAAAGAATGTTGCCGTAATATTCTTCGAAAGTAGAGCTGCCAGAATCAAGAATAGGTGAAAACTGAAGTTCTCCCATCTGTAATGCATTTTCGTTGTCACCAGGATTCGATGTGAGACCAGCAGCAATTTTATTTATATTTGAGGATATAGTAGAATTAACTTCTATATTTTTTGCTGCTCCTTCTCCCGGTTTTATGTAGAAGATATCGCCTGATGCAGGAGTACCGCCTGAATCACTTAAAACTACTCTTAACCCTTCGAAATCAATATTACTTCCGGAGCTATAGCTATTCCCTGTTGATACATATTGTTTTGTGGTGGTGTTGTATATATCGAAGGACGAAGATGAGGTAAATCTTATTTCATAGTTGTCATATGTCAAAGATGAGGGAGATAAAACGGAAACCGAGGATACATCAGCACTGCCTTGATTTTCCCTGCTTCCATATGCTGAAGGTGATATTGCATTAAAGAAGAGATTACCTGTTGAGCCGTCGAGACCTCTTCCTGCCTGATGAAGAATATTTATTTCGTTTATTATAGAATAAGCAAGCGTATCGATTTTAGACTGATACTTTTTCAGGATATCATTTCTTATATCTAAAAGCCCCTTTAATTTTCCACCTTGGATCTTATTTGTTATATCTGCTTCTGTATTCCCTTCTCCAATATATTTTATTGTTAAAATGTTTTCATTGGAATAATCAGGTTCTGTTTTGAGGGACCAATAAGAAGTTCTATGGACCAATGCCTTGCCACCATTTATCATAACTGTGACTTGGCCAGAATCGTCTTCAAAATAAGTTATATCTATCTTTGAAGCCAAGTCGTTTAACAGTAAATCTCGGTCATCTCTTAAGTCGTTTGCCTTGACACCGGAAGTTTCAATATTAGCTATCTCTTCATTTAAACCGGCAATTCTTTCTGCAATACTGTTAATTTCATTGATTATCCCCTCAGCTGAAAAATCAATATTCTTTTCAATATTATCAAGCTCAGTATCTGTGCTATGAAAGAGGTCTGCCAAGTAACTTGCTTCTGAAATTACAGCGGTGCGGGCGGAAGAACTTGAAGGGTCATTAGCTAAATCTTGTAAGGAATTGAAAAAATCTGATATTGCTGAACCAAGCCCATTTTCTTCTGAGGAGGTCATAAAGGCTTCGATTCTTTCAAGCATAGACCTTTTTTCATCGAGCTTCCCTAAATTGGCTGTTTCTATATTGAATTGATTTACTAAATATTTATCATAAACTCTTCTTACCTCATCTAAATCTACTCCTGAGCCAAAGTATTTCCCTGCATATGTGTATGCTTCTGAAGGAGAAGTTATCGCTTCTTGGCGGTTATATCCCTTACTATTTACATTGGCTATGTTGTTGCCGGTAACATTCATTGCCGCTTGATTTACAAGCAATGATTTTTTAGCAATGTCGAGTATTGATATAATTCCGGGCATAGTTTAAACCTTTTGCGCAAATAAAGAGCTTTTTAAATTATTGCTCTCAATCTTTCCTGTTTTTTGATAAACGGGATTTGATGTGCATATAGATTTGATGAAATTGATTGTATTTTCTATTGTAACAATCGAGCTTTCTAAAAGGTTTTTTGTATGTTTAGTCGAATCAGAAACTTTATTTATGATTTCGCTTAGTTTTTTCTTGATTTCATAGAATCTTTCATTGATTGGAGGCGGCGCAGTTTCAATCAATGTGGATAGTGTAATAGATTCTTCATCCAAACCTGTTAATTCTGAAATTTTTTTTACATCTTTTATCCGTACTTCTTCAAGGAGACGGATTTTTAAAATAATAGTTTCCAAATGCTTTTGCGATTCTAAAAACTTTGCATAATCAGACTTTTTCAATGAGAGAGTAAGTTCCTGTATTGCCAGAAAAAACTCAGTATATACTGAAGTGATTTCTTCCAGTATGTTGGCAAAATTGTTGAATACTTCGCTTTCATTTTTCATAAGCAATTATTCGTCTGCTATTTCCTGTAAATAGTCTTTGATAATTTTATCAGCGATTTTTTCTGCATCTACTTTATAGGTACCTTCTTCTATGCTCTTTTTTAAATTTTGAATTTTTTCAGCTCTATTGCCTTCAATTTCTTTGATTTTTTTTACATATTCAGACAGTTTGACTCCCTGTGAAGAGATTTTGACCTTAATATCGTCAGAATCATTGTCTTTAGGTTTTTGAGAAACATTCTTTATCGCTTTTTGTTCTGTCTTAATGTTTGAAATTTTGCTTATTATGTTGTTCTTTTCATCAACTTTCATATTTTCTCTCCTTCCAGATAAAAGTTTGTACTCTTATCGGAAGAATAAATAAATTATTAACTAAATTTTTAAATATTTTTCAGGGTTTTGAGGTTTATTGTCGGCTCGAAGCTCGAAATGTAGATGAGGCCCCGTAGCCCTCCCTGTTTTTCCGGATAATGCTATTGGTGTATTTGTTGTAATAAGATCTCCTTTTTTGACGAAATTAACCTTATTATGTGCGTAATAAGATTGGATTCCGTTATTATGTTCAATGATTACTACATTCCCATATCCTCTCATTTCTCCACTAAATATAACCTTACCGGACATAATAGGATAAACCTTGGTCCCTTCAGCACAAGCAATATCTATCCCATCATGAAAACGTTTTTCCCCAGTGAATGGATCATTTCTTACTCCAAATGGAGAAGAAATTCTTCCACCCTGCACAATCTTACTGATACTTACTTTTTCTTTTTCCTTGCTATGCTTGTGTTGTTGTGAAGGCAGAAAGTTTTCTATTCTATTTCTATTGTCTTTTTTTATAATTTTTAACTTACTGTTTTTCTCTATAAAATCAGCAATTCCTATTCCACCGCCTTTTGAAAGCGCTCTTGCCACTTCTTGATTAAACATATCTGTGAAATATTCATTCCCGAATCCTTTTCCAAATAACCCCTGGGATGTGTTATTCTTTGTCATTTCTTTGAGCATATAGAAGACAAAAAGGGATTCAAATTCTTTCAAAGCTTCCTTAGGAGGTAGATTTTTCAAAGATTTATTTGCATTTGCAGTTCTTCTTTCTGCTTGAAGAGATTTTATATCTTCCTTCAGTCTATTTGAGAAGAATTTCACTAATGTTTTATCTATATTTGTTGCCATAATTTCACTAAATTATTTCAAGTTCGGCATGCAATGCACCAGCGGCTTTGATAGCCTGAAAGATAGTTATCAAGTCGCGTGTTGTTACACCAATAGCATTGAGAGCTCTTACTAATTCTTTTATGCTGACACCGCCTTCAACTAAAATCAGATGCCCTTTTTCCTCTTTTATAGAAGTTTTTGTTTCGGGTACAACGACTGTTTCACCCTTTTTTGAAAATGGGGATGGCTGTGATATCTTGAACTTTGAATTTATTTCGATTGTCAAATTGCCGTGAGAAATAGCAAGTGTGGAAATCCTTACATTTTCCCCTACGACAACTGTGCCTGTCCTTTCATCAATGACGATCTTAGCAGGAATTTCAGGTGTAACATCAAGGTTTTCAATCAATGAAACAAATCTAACGGGGTTGTTTCTATATTCATCAGGAATGTCCACAGTTACATTCACAGCATCCATTGGGAAAGCTATCGAATTACCTATAAATGAGTTTATCTTTTCAGCAACTTTGTTTGTAGTTGTGAAATCTGAATTTCTAAGCGAAAAGGTTATTCTTGAGGTATTTGAAAAGTTATAGGGAATTTCTCTCTCTATAATGGCACCATCAGGAATCTTGCCTGCATTTAAATGATTTTTCTGAACTTTTTCACCGCCAGCACCTCCTGCAGAAAAACCTCCTATCGATAAAGGCCCCTGAGCTACTGCATATATTTTTCCATCTGCCCCTTTTAAAGGAGTAAGAAGAAGAGTGCCGCCTTGAAGACTTGTTGCATCACCAATCGATGAAACAAGGACATCTATCCGCATTCCTTTTCTTGGAAAAGGCGGTAGGTCTGCAGTTACCATTACTGCTGCAACATTTTTTACTTTTACATCATCAGGTGAAACTAATATGCCGTTTTTTCTCAGCATATTAGTTAATGACTGAATTGTGAATTCTGTCCCCTGTTTGTCGCCTGTGCCATTCAAACCGACAACCAATCCATAACCAATCAATTTATTGCCTCTTAATCCTTCAATGTATGCCAAATCTCTGATCTTTACTGCATTTGCGCTATTGAGTGATAAAAATAAGAGAATAAATAAAAAAATGAATATCCCTCTAAAAAGTTTCATATATTTTTCCCTTAAAATGGCCATATCCATGAAATTATCCTTGTCATCCATCCCGGATGCTGTTTGTCCGCTATTACACCTTTGCCTGTATATGTGATTTTTGCATTAGCTATTTTTGTTGAATATACTGTGTTTTCATATGAAAGGTCCTCGGGCCTTACTATCCCGGTCAGAGTTATTATCTGTTCTTCTTCATTTAATGTTATTGTTCTGCTTCCTCTAATTAGAAGGTTATGGTTGGGATAAACCTTTATGACAATTGCCGAAAGAGTTGTTTTAAAATCACCGGACCTTGAAGTTTTTCCCTGACCGTCAAAAGAATCTTTGTGTTCCGTTTTCATAAGAGCGCTGGGATTGAAGTTTGGATTTCTTAGCTGCACTGCTTTTTCAAAACCAAAAAGAGCTGAAGCGCTATTTTCAATTGATGAATCTTTGCTTGCTTTTGTTGATGCTGATTTATTGGCAGTTGCAGTCTCTTGAACAATAACTGTTATTACATCTCCTACTCTGGATGCTTTCTGGTCAGAAAAGAGATTGCTGTTAAAACCATTATCCGTCCATATAGATCCGCGGTCATAACTGATTTCCTCTTGTTGAGTAAGTGCTGTTTCATCGCTATCTATCTTTTGGATGTGTTTTGGCACACTCGAAGGTCCGCTTGCGCACGATACAAGGAAGAGGAGGCAAGTTATGAGAGTAAAAAACTTTACTATTTTATAGTTCAATTCTAACCTCCTTTTTATTCATTACTGTTGCTTTTAGAATTTTTCCTGAATCTATATTCCTGACTTTTACCTTTTTTCCCTGATATCCTTTACTTAAAACTTCTCCCAACGCAGAAACCATTAAGCCATTTGAAATTACTCTTATAGAAACTACATCTCCTCTTTCAAGCAGAGGAATCTCTTCGACCATATCTGATGTTATGGCTTTGTTGACATCAATCAATCTTGTAGCTTTTTTTCCTATTACATCGCTTATTTTAGAAAAATTGTTTTTAGTCCTCATATCCGATATCTTTCTTATTACAGTTACATCCTTTTCAGTTATTATCTGATTTCTGAATATTTTTTTTCTTGCCACTACAATATCTTCGATTTTTTCAACATCTGCTGACAATTGTAAAAATGCACTTTTTTTGCCATTTACAAATACAGTGAAAAGAATTGAATAAGTGTTGCCGGATATCGATTTTCGAACAATTTCTATGTTGGTACTGATTTTTCCTGCAGGAAGAGTCAGGTTTTGAGCCCCTCTTATTCTCTTTAATTTTATGTCAGGATTGGAAGCAAATTTTTTGTCAAAGTACTTGCTGACAGTTTTTTCTATTTCTTTGGAATTCAAAGTTTGAAAATCTCGAGTTACATATACACTTTCGGGAAAATCAAGATTAACTCTTTCTAAAGGAATATTGTTTTGTTTCAAACGGATTTTTATTTCTTTTGCTGTAAGGTTTCTTGACATTCCGATATATGGAGAAAATCCAATTTCAAGATTTTCCAATTTCTGTTTTAAAAGATTGTCTTCTGTGGAAATCGTTGCAATGTCAGAAAGGAGGATTTTCTCTCCTGCAACCGTACATTTCTCCTTTGCTTTAATATTGATCATATTTTCAGCTGATGCAAGTGTGAGAAGAAAAGCCATTGCTGTAAATAAACCAGTTATCCAATAATATTTGTGTAACATTTTAATTTTGTTCATTTATTTGTCCTTCAATAATCGATTACCTTGTTACATTATTAGCTTGTTGAAGCATTTCGTCAGCGGCTGTAATTGCTTTGGCGTTTGTTTCATATGCCCGTTGCGCAATTATCATATTAACCATCTCTTCAACTACATTTACATTGGACATTTCTAAATACCCCTGATTCAATGTTCCAAATCCTGTTTCACCAGGGATTCCAGTTACAACATCTCCTGATGCGCTTGTTGGCACATAGAGATTGCGTCCAATACTTTTAAGTCCTGCAGGGTTTAAAAACTTTGCAAGTTCTATCTGCCCAACAATGTTTGAGGTATCCGAGCCTGCTTCCACAACAGAAACAGTGCCATCACTTCCTATAGTTACTGATATTGCATCTGGGGAAATTGTGATAGATGGCTCTAAGGGATAGCCGTCTGATGTAACAATTTGTCCTTCGCTATTCTTCTTGAACGAGCCTGCCCGTGTATATGCTATTTCTCCGTTTGGCTGTAATACCTGAAAAAAACCATCTCCTTCTATTGCAATGTCGAGCTGGTTTTCTGTTTGCTGATAATCACCCTGTGAAAAGAGCTTTTGAACTGCAACAGGCTTTACTCCAAGTCCTATTTGGGCTCCTGTTGGAATTTCACTTGTTGCTGATGAAGAATTTCCCGGTGTTTGCAAGCTTTTATAAAGTAGTTCCTGAAAATCAGCCCGGCTTCTTTTAAAACCTACAGTATTTACATTTGCCAAGTTGTTTGCAATGACATCTATATTGAGCTGTTGGGCTTCCATACCTGATGCCGCTGTCCATAATGCTCTAATCATTTAAAAACCCTCCTTTATAATAATTTTAAAATTTTCCGAGTTCGTTGGATGCCTTAAAATTGATTGTATTGAAGTTTTCAATTATCTTTTGGTATGATTCATTTGCTCTTACGACGGTCAACATTTTTACCATTTCTTGAACTATGTTGACATTCGAGAGTTCAAGATAACCTTGGCTAACTGTTGCATCTTCTGCAGGAATTTCTTGATCTTCCATTCCTAAGGGGAGATAGAAAGAGTTGCCATCCCTCTTTAATACTGATAGATCTTTGAAATTGACCAAAGCAATTTTCCCTATTGTAGATTTACCTGATTTTATTGATCCATCATTTTCAATTTTTATATTTGAATCCTTTAAGATTATTTCCCCTGATTCTCCAAGGACTGAATATCCTTCTGATGTGATTAGGCGACCGGACTTGTCTAAAGAAAAATTACCATTTCTTGTATATTTTATCCCATTGGGTGTATTGACTTTAAAAAATCCTTGATTATTTATAGCAAGGTCGAGAGGGTTCCCTGTAT
>RFHX01000255.1 GCA_003695725.1 Candidatus Schekmanbacteria bacterium | reverse complement strand
GATTTTTTTGTAATATAGGCATGGAATTTCTCGCCTGCTTCAACCTCGATTCTCACTTTACCGTTTTCCTCGATTATTGCAGTGATTTTTCCCTTGAAAGAGTTTCGCATACTTGAGATGAGCGATTCAGATGAAATGACAATATTGGAAGGGTCTATGCTTATGTGGGTTTCATCTCCATTGGCAGAGGTGATTTCGATTTTTATTCGTCCTGTATCGAAAATCTTTCCATCATTTGTGATTTTGCCGTGAAAGAGATTGGCAAGTGATGCGGTAGTCAATTCCCCGCGAAAAAGCGTCAACACCTTATCTGCTATTGATTGTGCGCGATGCAAGTCCTGGGAGGTAAAGACAACGGTTTTCCCTTTTTCTCTACTGAATTCATAAATTATTTCTTCTGTTCTAATGATATTTTTTTTATCCATATATGTTGATGGTTCATCAAGAATCAGCACTTCAGGATTTGTGCAAATTGTTCGTGCAAGAGCCACTCTCTGTCCTTCACCTCCAGAAATTTTATAGGCAGGCCTTTTTTCATATCCTAATAGCCCAACTTTTTTCAAGGCATTCTTTACAAGCATTTTCCGTTCTGATGAAGGTATCTTCCTTATTTTTAATCCGGCTTCAACATTAGAAAAGACTGTATTGTGAAATAAATATGGGTTCTGGGGCAGAAAACCGATTCTACGCCTCAGGGAGACAATATTTTTTTCTTCAACCTTTTCCCCTTTGAAGATAATTTCACCAGAAGAGGGCATTTCAAGAAAGGTCAGCAAATTCAGTAATGTTGTTTTACCTGAGCCATTTGGTCCAACGATTGCTGTAATTTTCCCGTCCTCAATTTTAAGCTCCGGGATATTGAGGACAACCTTGTCGCCATATTTGCTGGTAACATTTTTTAGAATATAGGCATCATTCATTTTTACTATTTTTCTGAAAAAAGAATAACATAATATTAATAGCAAATGCTGTTGCTAAAAGCATAATTCCAAGAGCAAGACCAAGTTCGAATTCGCCCTTGCTTGTTTGAAGGGCAATGGCAGTTGTCATTGTCCGTGTGAAGCCTCTTATGTTACCCCCAAGCATCATTGCTACGCCAACTTCCGCTATTACTCTGCCAAATCCTGCAACAACGGCTGCAATTATACCAAATTTTGCTTCCATTAAAATTATTACTGCCTGTTGAGAGGTAGTTGCGCCAAGCGCTTTACAGGTAACAAGCAATCTTTTGTCTGCTCCTGAGACTGATGAAACAGTGTAGTTTGCAATGATAGGAAGTGCAAGGAATGTTTCGCCGATTATGATTCCATATGGAGTATATAGCAAACCGAGGCTTCCTAAAATTCCCTGCCTACTCAAAAAAGCATAGAAAAAAAGCCCTACAACTACTGTGGGAAGGGCCATAAGCGTATTTAAGATAAGTTGAATGAGCTTTTTCCCTTTGAAATCTTTTAATGAAACAAAAAGTCCAATTGGGATTCCAATGACGGACGAAAAGAAAGTGGCTGACAATGATACTTTGAGGGATGTCCACACAATAAGATATGTTTCACTGTCAAAGCCAAAAATTAGCCTTAAAGCCGAATACAATGCCTTTGCCAAATATTCCATATTTATAAATCTATTTTCTCATAACTTTATTTTATTGCATCAGGAAAGAATAGTTGCTGTCCCTTGATTTTATAATTCTTGATAATTTCTTGCCCTTCAGGTCCTGTAATATAATCAATCAGCTTTTTGGCAAGTTCAAATTTGACATAAGGATATTTTTTTGGATTTACTGCAATGATTCCGTAAGGATTATACAATATCTTATCCCCTTCATAGAGGATTTTTAAATCTATCTTATCTGAATATGCAAGATATGTGCCTCTATCTGAAAGGGTGTAAGCTCGTTTTTCATCTGCAATTTTAAGTACAGCGCCCATTCCTTGTCCTGCCTCGATATACCATTTACCTGATGGTTGAATGCCGGCAGATTTCCATATAGCCATTTCTTTCTTATGCGTGCCGGAGTTGTCTCCTCTGGAGACAAAAGAAGATGATGTCCCCGCAATTTTTTTGAATGCTTCTATTGCCGATGATGAACCTTTGATTTTAGCAGGGTCTTTTTCTGGACCTAAAATAACGAAGTCATTATGCATAACATCTTGGCGATAAACACCATATCCTTCTTTTACAAATCTATCTTCATCTGGGCGGGAATGAACAAAAACAACATCTACATCACCATTTTTGCCAAGTTTGAGTGCTGCTCCTGTCCCGACGGCGATAATGTCAACTTTAACGCCATATTTTTTTTCGAAGGGGGGTATCAGGACAGAGAGCAGCCCTGAATTTTCTGTACTCGTTGTAGTACTCATTTTAAGATGGGTTTCAGCGTTTGCCTTAACTGAAACAAACATTGATAGAGAAATAACAAGTGACAAAACTAATAAAATCATTTTAAATCCTGATGTTGCTTTCATTTATCTCCTCCTCATTGATATTTATCTTTCTTTAGAATTTAACCTGTAAACGAGCAGTAAACTGATTTGTAGAATCTCCTATTGATGGATGGGAAAGATTTTCCTGTTGGTCAAAATCATAGAAGGAATAATCAGCCATTAATTTCAGGTATTTGTTGAAATACCAATTCAGTCCAAAAGTGAATCCCTGAATCGTATTTGCTGAAACATTTTCGTTTTCAATTACAGGGTCGCTTCCATTTGCCTTATCCAAATCAAAATAGGAGTATCTTGCTGCTAATTCAAAAGCTCCCCAGTCTCCTGTTTTTGGATTGAAATTATGTGTTGGGACAATATTTTTTCCGTCTATCTTTTCTTCACCTGTAAGAACATAGGTTGCAATGCCGTAAAATCCTTGTGTTATTAGGTCTTCAAAATCCCTTCCACTAATATCGTTTCTTTCTTCTCTCTGGTAATAATATTCGCCTTTTAGGGAAAAAGGCCCTTTGAAATATCTTGCTTCTGCTGCTGCTCTCGTGCGCTGTCCGTTTACCGTAACTGTGTTGGAAATCTTGTTTCTTGCCGCAAGGGTAATCGCTCTTGAACTATGTGCTTCTCTGTCTCCTCCTGAAAAAGAACCTCCAAAGGTTAGCCCTTTCAATAGAGAATCTTTATCATTTGTGAATGGTGAAAAAAGAAGTCTTCCAATAAAGGTTAAGGAATCGTTATCGTCCGTTGAATTTTCGCCTGTGCCGTTGAATGCACCGAGATAATATTTCATTCTGTTCTCAAACAATGAACCAAAAAGCATTACACCAATATCTCTTGAAGTTGATGCTATGAAATTACCGGCAACTGAACGCTCTATGAAATCGAATGTTGTTGAAGATGTTGTCTGTTCATATCCAAATGGCACCTTGAATTGTCCTGCACGTACTATGGCTAACGGCGTATAATCTATATCGACATAGGCATCACGAAGCTCATCGTCTTCGTCTGAAAAATCCGTCTGCAGTTTGTATTTTATATTTTTAAACATATTGCCGCTTGCAGTTAAGCGTGCTCTTCTTATATCGAATGTATTTTTATTGTTTTCATCTTCCCCGCCTTCATAGTAGCGGTAATCAGTCTGCATATAACCGCCAATGTTCAACTTAAAATTTCCGTCTTCACTTCCAAGAGTAAAATGTTTACCGTCAAATCCTGCGAGAATAGACCTTTTTTTCTGTTCTTCAAGGGCAGATTTTAGCTCTATGATTTCTTTTTTTCTTTCTTCGTCTTTTTCTGCGGCAACTGCTTTTACTTTTTCAACTTCTTTTCTGATTCTTTCATTGTTTTGCTTTTCTTTAGCTTCTTGTTGTGCTTTTAACTGTTCAATTTTTTCGAGAAGAATTTGAAATTTTGTCTCATACTCTTTTTTTAGAGCTTCCATCTGTTTCTTCAATGCTTCAATTTCCTTTTGTTGTCCTGCTGATGATAGGCAGGGTGATGAGACAAAAAATAATACTGTGCAAAAAAGAAGCAAAAAATATCTTTTCATAAAATCCCTCCTTAAATAATAAGTTCGAAATAGGAAAATCCTGTGTTTAATTGCTGTGGATAGGTTTGCCGGAAATGATAAAAAAAACCGGCAACTCCTTTTTTTTAAGCCGCCGGTTTTTCAATTAAGTAAAAACATTGCTTTTTCTCCTTTCCAAATACGGGAGGCTATGCCGTTTCCAGCATAACCCTAACGATTTTGCTCCATTGTGCATCTGCACATTAGGCAGCAAAATTCGGAGTTTTTATTTAGTTTGAGGCTTTATATAGAATTGTCATAATAATGTCAAATTTTTTTTATTTTTATGAAGGATGAGGTTGACAAATCTTAATATAGGACTAAAATAGTCCTGAATAAAAAGAATTTTGTCTTGACTTTTTTGTCGTTGGTGAAATAGATAGTAGGAGAAAAGTAACTTTAAAAGAGGTGAGTGAAGATGAAAAACTATTCTATTCCAGAGATTTCTGAAAATGTCTTTGCAGTTGGTTCAAGAGATTGGGACCTAAAACTTTTTGATGCCTTGATTCCTACGCCTTACGGCACAAGTTATAATTCTTATTTAATCAAGGGAAGTGAAAAGACTGCTTTAATTGAAACAGTGAAACCCTGCTTTCAAGATGAGTTAGGAGATAAACTTAAACAGCTTCTTGGTGAAGGTGAGATTGATTATCTCGTTATGAATCATGCCGAGCCCGACCATGCAGGCGCTATCCCATATATTATGGAATTGAGTGCGCATACCAGACTCGTTACATCCGAAAAAGGGGCAAAGATGGCGGAAGTAATGTATAAGGTTCCTTCTGAAAGAATTGTCAAAGTGAAGGAAGGAGATACTATTGAGCTTGGCGGGAAAACTTTGAAGTTTATAGATGCACCTTGGCTGCATTGGCCTGAGACGATGTTTACCTATTTAATTGAAGATAAAATTTTGTTCCCCTGTGATTTTTTTGGAAGCCACTTTGCAAAAGGTGTTTACGATACGGATATAAAAGATATTATAACTGGAGCTCAAAAATATTATGGCGAAATAATGATGCCTTTCAGAGCATTAGGTAAAAAGGCTATGGATAAGTTGGAAAATGTTGAAATATCGATGATTGCGCCAAGTCACGGACCCGTTTATAAAAATCCTGAGAAGATAATATCAGTATATAAAAAATGGACTGCAGGTGAAACTGATGAGAAGGCAATTGTGGCTTATGTGAGTATGTGGGGCTCGACAGAGAAGATGGCAAAAGCAGTTGCTGAAAAGCTGATGTCAGAAGGAATTGAAGTTAGCTTATATAATCTTACAGCAACTGATGCAGGAGATGTTGCAAAGGATTTGGTGGATTCAAGAGCTATTGTAATTGGCTCGCCTACAGTTATGGCAGGGATTCATCCACTTGCTCTCTATGCCGCAAGTCTTGTAAGAGCTTTCAGACCTCCACTCAAATATGCGGCTGTTGTTGGCTCATACGGATGGGGAGGTTGTTCAGTTAAAGAGGTAACAAAGATGCTCGAGCTTGCTAAGGTTGAAGTAGTAGGAAGCCATGAAGTTAATGGACCACCGCTAAACGGTGATTATGCAAAATTGGAGGAGCTGGGAAAAGTTTTAGCATGCAGAATCAGGCAAGGATAAAAATTATGTGTCAATTTTATATTGACCCTTTTTAACCTTTGTGCCTGTTATCATAACCCATATAATCATAAGGATACAGCATACCCCCATTATTATAAAAGGTGATTGAGGGCTGATTTTATCCATTGTTATGCCATCGACAGAGAAAAACACAGCTGCGCCGATTTGCCCTGTTGTATTCAGTCCTCCAAGCACTGTACCCATTACTCTTTTTGGTGCAATATCTGAAGCAAGAGTTTGCGATGATAAAAGCATTCCTGCTTGGCTGAAGAAGAAAACAAGCATACAGATTAAGATGGGCCATGAAATCGGATTGTCGATTAAACCGAAGCTTATGAGAGCTAAACCTCCAAGCCCTAATGATATAGAAAGGGTCACATACCTGCCAAGCTTGTCGCACATAATCGCAAATATGGGAAATCCTACGAATGCTACGAGTCCTGAAATACCGATAAACATACCAACTTTTCCTTGTGCCGCTTCAGGTGTTACTCCCAAATTAGGTGCGGCATTGACAGCCCAGACAAATATGAATGTTCCAACAGTAATTACTGCCGCCATAACAAAAAATCGCGCTGCATAGCACATTACAAGGGGAGGTGAACTTTTAAGAGTTTCAATAATCTTTTTTATCTGACCCTTTTCTTTCTCTTTTGGCTTGAATCTGTCAACAAGAGCGATGCGTGCATAAATCAGTGAAGCAATAGAGACTGCTGCCGTAAGATAAAAGGTATTGCGTGTGCCTATTTTATTTGGAAGGGAAGCAAAAACTCCCATAGCAAGAAGCATTCCAAATCCTGTGAATATTCCATTTAGTCCCATTCCCTTGGCTCGATTCGCTTCGTCTGTATAATCTGCTGTTACTATGATATATGTTCCCCATACACCGGCAACAGTTGCAACAATCAGAAATCTTCCTGCATAAGCCAATGGGAGAGGATTTATTCCCAACATTTCAGCTATGTCCTTGCTGTGGAAGAAGAGAAGATATGCTATAGTCGCTCCAATGTAGCCAATTGTTATAACACTTTTTCTTCCTATCTTGTCTGCTACTACACCAAAGAAGAAGAGAAAAATAATTGCGGCAATTTCTCCTAAGGTCATCAGTGTGCCGCTTACTGTGCCGAATAATTCCTGACTTACTTTCAGGTAGTCTTTGAGATAGCTGTGTTGGATACCGTTTATTGAATTTGTTACCAGCCCACCAAGTGTCGTGCCTATAAAGAGGGCATAAAAATTTGCTTTTGTAAGACCTTCAGGAATTTCTACACCCATAAACTTTTTCTTTGCAATTTCAGCCATAAAATTCCTTTCTTAAAGTTTTTGGTTGAATGCAATAGATTTCTTATAAAAAAATTGAGCAGGTTGGCAGATGATAATTAATCTTCTGCTTCTGCTATTCTTTCATCGATGAATTTATCGAGCCATGGCTGTTTCCAAATCATATCTTCGCAGAAAGCATAATCTCTTACTTTGACTCCCGGGATTTCAGACACTTTTTTTATCATCTCTTTCAATTCATCAACCGTTTTTGGTTCAACCATAAGGGCGCCTTGACTTTTGCTTCCTGTTGCTCCAAAGGGCTTTCCAATCTTTGAAAGCTCTTCCATCTTTTCCTTGAATGTAGTGCCCTTGAAATCTATATGTATTTCTGTGAAGGTCCAGTTATTGTTGTTTGGAGGCTCTATGTGAAATGTTAAAGGAATGTTTTTTATGTAATCCAGTCTTTCCTGAATAATTTCCGGTTTTTCCCCAAGCTCTTCAGCAATTTGTTCTGCTGTTTTTTCGGCTCCTGAGCGAAGCGATTTTACAACTTTCCAATCGAGTTTCGAAAGCTTCACTTTCGTTGTTGGAAAGTTTACAATTGCCCATTCTTTGACTTCTTTTACCTCTTTCCATGATTTAATTTTACTGATTTCGTCAAAAAGATGAGTTTGTCCATGGGCAAAGAAACCAATGAAAAGGTCGCCCGGAACGCCTCCCAAATATTTTTCTGTTTCATGGTGGTAATCGAGAAGGTCGGGCACTTTAAATCTGAATTCATCGACATCGACATCATCATTCAAATCAATGAGAGCATAAGCCATTAGCCATTCAGGTCCTGTAATGGTTGTCAATCTTACAATCAAATGATCAAATCTCATTTTCTTGTCCTCTCTCTTTTAAAGTTAAGGGAAAACAAATCCCGGCTGCATTATTCCTTCAGGATCGAGTTTGTTATTAATCTTTTTTGCCAAATCGTAATAAGGTCCTGTGACTCTTGGTAATCCTTCACGAGGAGCCCGGTTGAATCCCATAATGAGCAATCCTCGCTGTGCTCCATAGCGGGGGAGGGCGGCACCTATTCTCTTTACGACTCTTTGCCACTTGGGATCTCCCGGATGGCTGTCTATACCGTGCTCATTGAAATAGTAATGTCCGCCTTCATAAGGGTAAGCAATGATCGAGCGCCAATACTCGCCATTGCCAAAATCAGAATCAGAATATTCGGGATCATCCATAATTGCCTGACAGTATACTTTATACATTTCTGCGACCTTGTCAGGAGAAGGGAATCCGGCTGCTACCCAATTTGCACCCCTCGAGCCCCAATATTTCATTGAGTAATCAGAATAGAAACTGCCTGACATTCCGGCATGGGATTCGACAAAGCTTTCGTAAGGATTGAATTTATCGGTAATTATTATTCCTCCTGTTTTTTCTGCAATCCTTCTTACGACCTTTTCCTCATATTCAAGTCTTCTTTTTGTTCCTTCCATTGACAGAACTAATTGAAATTCTGGATTTGCCCTGACCATTCGCTCCATAGCTTCGCGAGTATCCGTTGCATAGGAAGTATATTTGTTTCCGCCATAAAGATTTATCCCTTTGCATATTTCCATTTTTGCCAGCTCTGCATATGCTTTTGCAGCATTGTCAATATCTTCATAGGAAACCCATAACTCTTTATATTTTTCGCCACGAAGCCAGCATTTGATGGTCATTTCCGTTACAATTCCAGTTGTTCCGATTGCATGGACAGGAAATAGCTGCAAATCAGGACCCGGCCCATGAGGCCAAAAATCTTTAGGGATGAAAGGGTCTGCACCGGAGCCTATCTTGAAAATACTTCCATCAGGAAGAATCATCTTGAATCCAACGATTCCCTGCTCCTGCCGTCCAACTCGATTGGTTACCTTTAAGCCCAATCCTACGAGTATGTTTGAAATAACACTTGCCGTTGAAGGGTTGCCGGGGACAGGAAGAAACATTTTTCTCTTTTGAAGTTCACAGGAGAGGCGGGCAATTGTTACATATGGCTGTATTGTTGCAGTGCAATTAACTTCATCGATTTCGATGACCTTATCCATTCTCTTCATATCCATTAAGATACCGCCTCTTGAAGGCACGCAAACGCCTGCAATGTTGAGTCCTGTTGTTTGGACAATGATAGGAAGTTTATGAGTTCTTGCCACAGCAACAATTTTTTGCACTTCTTCTGAAGTTGAAGGTAAAACGACATAATGGGGAGGCCTTAACACTGATGACAGGTTTTCGGGGTACATATTTACATCTCTTGAATAAGCATAAACTATTTCCGGTTCATTTGACACCCATTCACTTCCTACAATATTGGCAAGCTCTGAAAGGATTCGATTATTGTCTATTCTTTTATCTTCCATATTGTCTATTCCTTCAATTGTCTATTTATGAATTCTGCAAAATCGAGGATTTCTACTCCGTAAGCAACTGCTTTCCCCCATAAACTTTCTTTACAACCGGGGCAGGCAGTAATCAACATCTGTGCCCCTGTTTTGTTAACTTCCTGAAATCTTTCTTCAGCAATCCAATGCGAATAGTCAAGATATGCTTCTTTTACAACGCCTCCAGCGCCGCAACACCATGCATTTTTCCTGTTTCGTGGCATTTCAATAAGCTCTGTTTCGGGGACGGCTGTGATTACATTTCTTGGTTCATCGAAGACTCCTTGATGTCTGCCAAGATAACAAGGGTCATGATAAGTGATTTTTTTGGAAAGATTGATAAAAGATAGCCCTTTTTCTTTAATTATATCAGCAAGGTATTGGCTTATATGTATGGTTTCAAAATCTTTTTCAAAACCGTATTTTTCGATATCGTTGAAAAGAGAGAAACATTCAGCACAGGTGAAAATTATTTTCTTAACTCCGCTTTTATTTATTTCTTGGAGGTTATGTTTCATTAAGTTGAGGGCATCTTTTTCTGCACCGATTTCAAGCAATGGCCTGCCACAGCATCGCTCTTCATCGAGAAATCCAACTTTTATGCCTAATTTCTTTGTGAGTAAATCATAGGCGTTTGTAGCGATTTCAGTCCTTCTGAAAGATGACCTGCAGCCGACAAAATATAAAACATCAGCTTTTTGAGGTTGATTTATCAGATTGTTTTCAAGCCATCCTTTCCTGTCTCTATTGTTTCTGTTTAAGCGATTATGATTCCGTCTGATACTTTTTAGTATTTTTTGATGTCCCGGGAGAAGTTCACCTCCATGCTCAACAAAATATCTTCTCAATGCATTTATGATTTTAAGCGGATTTAGTCCCTGTGTCACTTCACACCATTCTTCGCATGCATTGCAGGTCGTGCAGGTATATAAGATATGGCGAAGCCGTGGGGTTAGCTCTTGTTTCCCTTCAATGATTCTTCGCGTTATTTCATTTCTGCCTGATGTATAGTAAGCCTCGAATCTGAATCTTTCTCCCGGTGGGCATTGCCTTCCAAAACGCTCATCTTCTGTGTCTGAAGGAAAGACATTTCTGCAGTATCCACATTTGGCGCAGCGCCAAAGCATTTCATAATAATCGCTTAACTTTCTTCTTGTAAATGGATAACAATATTCATCAACCATTTTTCATTACCTACAAATTTAGCTTGCCTGGATTCATAATGTTATCTGGATCGATTGCTTCTTTTATGTTTTTCAACATTGCTTTATATGCACCTGCTTTTGCATAAACAAGCTCTGCCCAATTGCCATAAGGCCTTGAAAAGAAAGCCCCCATCTTGATTAAAGCATTACTGAACATTTCAAAAAATTTCTTTGTTATCATCAACTCCTGTGGATTTTCAGGGTTATAAATGAAACTATATTGAAAATGACCGCGTGCCGGCTCTACTGGAATAAAAAGTTCTCCAATTTGCGCAGGATTGTATTTGAATGCTTGGCTCATTTGACCTAAAATTCTTTTAAATAAGGGAATCTGCGGCAGCATACATATAAAGGGAATTACAGCATATCCTCCTCTGAAGCTTTTTCGCCTTTCATATCCCTTTGGATTTTCTATTTCTTCTAAGATTCTTGATGAGACATTATTAATACCATCTATTTCTTCGAGGCATTCAATATTGAATTGTTTTGTTAAATCCAGAATGTCTAAATATTGGTATTCAATCTCTTCTTCTTCGCCGCGCAAAATAAGTACTGCTGTAACAGGTGGAAGTTTTTCCGATATTTCTGAAAGTTCCTTCTCATTTTCTGCAATGAGCCCCGCAAGATAAGCAGGATTTGCCATAAAAAATTCAATGGCATAGCCAAATCTCTTTAATTCTTTTATTACAGGAAATGATTCTTCGAAAGTTTTGAAAGGAATATAAAGAACTTTGATATTTTTATGAAGAGTTTTGAGTTTTATAACCCCCTTTGTTGCTATTCCAAATGTTCCCTGTGAACCAAACCATATTTTATTCAGATAAGACGGATTTGTGCCAAAAGGGAAGTATGGTTTGTCAATAAGAGGGATAGCAGCGATTCCCGTCCTTATAATTTCTCCATTGGGTATCATTGCTTCCATAGTCAATACTGATTCTGTGCCGTATCTTGGCCATGAATAGAGTGGCACCATATCAAGGTATGTTGAAAGGACAGAGGAATCTCCTGTTATTTCCACGGGTGTCAATACTCTCAAATTATGTTTTTTTGCACTTTCCTGAAGCTGTAAGAAGGTTACTCCCGGTTCTATTATTGCATTTCTGCAGGAAGGGTCAATTAATTCAATTTTATTCATACGCCGCAGGTCAATAGTAATTCCGGGCACAGAAGGAATCGAGCCGCCATGTCCTGCCCTTGTTGAGCTTGATGGCGTAACAGGGATTTTGTTGAGTGCGGCGACTTTTAGTATTTCCCTAATTTCTTCATTATTGCACGGTCTTACGGCAACAAGAGGTGTCCTTGGAGGAATGAAGGTTATATTTCCGTCAGAGTATTCTTTTAATGATTCAGAGTCTGTAATAACATAATCCTCTCCAACTATAGAAGCAAGCTGTCTTATTACTATCTCCATTTATTCCTTTTAAATTTTTTAAAGTTTTTCTATTTCATCTATCCATTTATTTTCAAATTCAGGAACTTCTTGCATTGCCACAAGAATTTCAAATATGGTTACCCAATCGGAGTGGGGAAGCTCTTCACTGTATGAGACTTCTACATCGTCAAGGCCTATCAGCCAAATCCATCTATATCTTCCAAGAATTGCTTTTTTTAGTTTTTCAAGAGGCAAACTAATCACGAGATAGGGCTTTTCCCAGTTTCCTTTTTTAATTGAAAATTTGCCATTAGAAAGCGCTATTAAGAAATTTTCTCCACTCTCTTTTACATTGATGCCTATTACTTCACTATTTTTCCCGATAGAGCTTTTTCCCCCGAAAGGATAACATCTTACAGCACGTGCAACGGCTTTTTCTCCTTCTTTTCTTGCTCTCCTGTAATGTCCATCAGGTGGTCCTGCAAATGTTTTAAAGCCCTTCAGACGCCTTTTCAATTCTTCATCTTTATTCAAATAACTTTCATATCTTTTGAAAAATTCTGTCAACATCTTTCATCTTCACGTTTAAATTCAGGTTCCAAAGATTGAACAGGTTTTTCTCTCAACCTCAAAGCACCGACAGGACAATTATCAGCAATTATATGAAGTTCTTTCCCTTTTAGTAGTTCAAGTTTTCCGCCTTCAGCTGGCTTTATTCTTGCCGTAAATCCGCGTCCTACGATACGCATTGCTGATTCTCCAAGAATTTTTTCTGTAGTTCTGACACAGGTTCTGCATTGAATGCATTTGTGCGCTTCGAAGATTAAATCAGGATGTGATTCGTCAAGCTCATATTCTCTTTTTTCACCTTTGAAACGCTCTTCATCTGCCTCAAACTCGATTGCATAGCTTCTAAGTTTGCATTCCCGGGATTCTCTGCATCCGCATTCAAGACATCTTAGCGCTTCTTTTCTTGCCTCTTCAGCCGTGTAATTTTTTTCAATTTCATTAAAGTTTTTTATTCTTGATTTGACATCAAGAGTTTTGATTGGGATTTGTGGTTCCCTTTCTTCTCCTTCAATCATAGCAGAGGGAATTTCATCGAGGTTTCCATAAGAGCCGCTATAAGGTGCTTTTTCTCCAACGAGTTCATAACCAAGCAAATATTGGTCTATTGCAACTGCCGCATGTCTTCCATTGGCTACTGCATCAACTGCAAGACCCGGTCCGCTAACACAATCACCTGCAGCAAATATTTTGCTTATTGAAGTTTGATAGGTATTTTCGTTGATTAAATATGTTTCCTGCGGCGTTTTAGCTATTTTTGGCTTTGATATCAATTCTACCTTTTGTCCTACTGCGGTAATTATAAAGTCACAATCAATCGATGAGGTATCATTTTCATCATATTTCGGATTGAATTTTCCATTTTCATCAAAAACAGACAAACATCTTTTGAATACAATTCCTCTGACTTTACCATTATCAGTTTTGATTGATTTAACTCCCAATGCATTATGGATAACTATTCCTTCTTCTTCTGATTCTGAAATTTCTTTTTTGCTCGCCGGCATTTCATCTCTTTTTTCAAGGCAATAAATCTGAACTTCTTTCGCGCCCTTTCTTACTGACACTCTTGCCGCATCCATAGCTACATCACCGCCGCCTATCACTACGACTTTTTTCCCTTCGAGATTTCCTTTCCCCTTGCCGGAGCTTTCTTTCTTCAAGAAATCAAGGGCGCTAACGACACCCTTGGCATCTTCTCCTTCAACACCCAATTTAGCCGATATATTAGCTCCCGTTGCTATGAGTATAGCGTCATATTCACTGCGCAAATCATCTATATCGATGTCTATACCGACTTTTGTATTGCAGTTAATTTTTGCGCCAAGTTTTTTGATGATGGCTATTTCTCTGTCCACTGCTTTTCTTGGGAGACGATATGCCGGAATACCATATTGAAACATTCCACCGGGCTTTTTGTTTGCCTCAAAAAGTGTGCAGTTATGTCCAAGAATTTGCAGATAGTAGGCGGCTGAAAGTCCAGTTGGTCCTGCGCCTATAATTGCAATTTTTTTACCTGTTGATGGTGCACATTTCGGTATGTATTCGTCTCCTGATTCGGAAACTGTGTCTGCGGCATACCGTTTGAGATGGCATATTGAAATTTCCTCTTCAATGAGCTGCCGCCTACAGGCATCTTCACAGGGTTTATGGCATACGCGTCCCAAGGCAGAAGGAAAGGGCATATTTCTTTTGATTAGTTCAAGAGCTTTCTTTGTTTCATCTATTGCCAAATATTTGATGAATCCGGGGATGTCTATTCCCGCAGGACATGCAATCATACAAGGACCAAGGCAGTCGCCCATATGGTCAGAGAGAAGAAGTTCAACACATGTGCGCCGTGCCTCTAAAACTCTATTGCTTGTAGTGCTTATGACCATTCCATCCTCGGCTTCAGTCGAACATGCGGGCAACAGGTCTTCTTCACCTTCTATATCAACGACACAAATGAAACAGAATGATTCTGGTTTTAAATCTTCGACATGGCAGAATGTAGGTATGAAAATCCCTTCCGATTTTGCTATTGATAAGATAGTTTGTCCCTTTTCTGCTTCAATAGTTTTGCCGTTGATAGTTATTCTAATCTTTTTCATTTTTTTGTTTCATTTGAATGAACATTTGCCCGCTCTGCAATTATGAGCATAAATATGTTCAATATAATCCTCTTGACAATGTTCAATTGTTATAATGACTGGGTTTGATGCGTTTTTCGCAACTTCACAAAGACTTGTTGATTTTACTTTTTCTGCAAGGTCTTTCAATAATTCCAAGTCTTCCGGATTCCCCTTTCCTGAGCATATTCTTTCAAGTATCTCAAGCATTCTTTTTGTCCCAATTCTACAAAAGGTACATTCACCACAGGATTCTGATTGAGAAAAACTTACAAGGTTTTTTGTAAGTTCTATTATACAAGTATCGTGAGAAATTAAAGGCGACCCGGCAGGTCCTTCTATTTTTATGCTGTCTGTTGATTCATCATAAATAATGTGAATATTGAAGAGGTCTGCAGGCAATTTTTCTTTTGCCCTATCTTCTTTTATTTTAGCTAAATTTTCAACAGGTATCGATAAATCACCTTCTGTTTTTTTGGCTAAGCGATTAACACGAAGAGCTGTCTCAAATTCAACTTGATGAGGCAGTTTTGTCCTTGCTTTCGCTTTGAATCTTTTTAATCTTTTTTCAAATTCTTCTTCCGGATAACTCAATTTTTCCCCTTACTTTATAATATTAATTCCACCCTTGCACTGCACTTTCCGGCAGGAATAATCTTTTTGAACATTTCTTATCTTTTGTCCGAATTTTCCTCTTTTGTCAAACAAAAGTTTGGTAATAATTATTACGAAAAAATATAGATTTTCCAATATATAGAAAGAATGTAAAGAAAATGTAAAAAAGACAGAGATCAAGAAAAGAAAATAACATAGAATCAGAGCTTCAATCTTCTTCCCATATCCTGAAACAGAGGCGTGTGAGTATGGCTTGAAAAATGGTTTTATTGATGAGGAAACAATGGAAAGAATCAATGAGGGACTCGGGACAACACATGGTTCATCGATTATAAGTCTTGAAGATAAGCCTTTTGCTGAAACGATCAGAAATTTGACTCCTGCATATAATAAATTCCCATTTCTTCGTTCATTCTTTGATTATTTAATTAAAAAGAGAAAAGTTAAATTAAGCAAACTTATCTATATACTTACCGGACCTTTTGTTTATTCCACTTGGGGAGAAATAATGTTCAGAGAGATGTTCTTCATTTTTCTCAAAGCTCTTATCCCTAAAAGATTTTTGATGCCGTCCAAAAAGATAAGTTGAGGATTAACTAAACCGCTATTTGATTCAATGGCGATGGAAAACCTTTAACCGTTCGGTTGTTGAGGCTGATTTTACCGTACCTGTAGTAATATCAAGATAATACTCTTTGCCAAAAGGGTCTTTTGGAATAGAAGTTAATAAATTTGCCTTTACAAGATCTTGAAGAGATGTTGGAGTAGTTTTGAATTTCTTTATGTAGTCTTTGACTTTTTCATTTAAGAGCTTTAAATCCCGTTCTATATATAGGAGTTTTAATCTTTCATTCAGTCGCTTTTTCATTTCTTCATTTTCAGTCTTTCTGAGTAAGCTTTCAGTAAAAATTATTCCGTCTTCCGGATTACCTGCGCTACTGTAAAGTCGAGTTGCAAAAAGTTTTAGAAAAGCTGGCGAACCTTTAACAAGAGAAGCTTGGCGTATATAAAAAGCTGCCTTTTTGTAATCTCTGATTTCATTAAAATAGTTATAACCAAGAAGAAAATAAATAAACCAGTTATCAGGGTTGTATTTGGCTCCTTTTTTTAAAATAGTAATGCTTTGGTCTATTCTATTTGCAAAAACTGTCAAAATCAGTCCTGAAAATTGATAGGCAAGATAAAAATTTGGATCAAGGTCAGTAAGAAGGTTTGTATTGTTGTAAAGCCAATCCCATCCCTTCTCCGTTTGTTTCCTTTCTCCGACATATTGAATTATCTTTAGCCACAGTATATCAGCAATTAATGCCTTTTGGTTTAGAGACATCACTTTAACAATCTTTGATGAAGGTGTTATGAAGAGTTTTTCTGCTGTAGTTATGTCTTCTTTCATAGTATCGATTTTAAGTTGTGTAAAATAG
>RFHX01000254.1 GCA_003695725.1 Candidatus Schekmanbacteria bacterium | reverse complement strand
GTTGATAACGCCCATAGCAATGGAGAAGGAGCTTCGTTTTGCAATAAGAGAAGGTGGAAGAACCGTAGGCGCAGGTGTAGTCAGCGAAATTATAAAATAAAAGCATTTTCAGGAAAATAAAAGATGGCGGAAAGAATAATAGTCAGTTTGGCATGCAGTCAATGTAAGCGAAAGAATTATACTACAACTAAAAATAAAAGAACAACACCTGATAAATTGGAGTTTTCAAAGTATTGTCCTTTTTGCAGGTGTCATACTTTACATAAAGAAACTAAATGATTTTTTTGTGTAGGCCAGTAGCTCTAACTGGATAGAGCGCCGGACTCCAAATCCGGGGGCTGGGGGTTCGAATCCCTCCTGGCCTGATTATTGATGTCCGGCAGATTGAGGAAGATTCGCGTTTATCTTTGGATAAGGTGGGAATAGTTAATGTTCAAGAAACTAAAAGAGTTTTTGATGGATGTAAGGTCAGAATTTAAAAAGGTAACATGGCCTTCGAAGCCGGAGACTTATGATTCTACAAAGGTAGTTATTGTAGTGGTTATTGTAATTGCCTTTTATCTTGGTTTGGTTGATATTGTCCTTTCAAGCGGTGTTAAGAAACTGCTTAATGAAAGTCCTGTTGGTGTTTTTTCTGTTGACCCAAAAACAGGTGATGTTGGAACATCGTTCACTTTCGATGCTTCAGGATCATATGATTCAGAAGACGGCACTAGGAATTTGAAAGTGCGCTGGGACTTTGAAGGTGATGGAAAATGGGACTACCCTTCAAAGGGTTATACGAAGAATAAGATTATTGTCCATAAGTTTGATAAACCGGGATTATATACGGTGCGGCTTCAGGTAATGGATTCACAGGGTGCTGTGGCTGTAGTGAAAAGGAATTTGAATGTAACAGAAAAAACATCGAATGTGCCGGATAATCAAAAGCAATCAACTGAAACCGCAAAGAAAGAAAACATAGTTAAGTAGGGAATTAGAAATGGCAAAAAAATGGTATGTAGTTCATGCGCATTCAAGTTATGAGAATAAGGTAAAGTCAGCTATAGAAGATCTTTTAAATAATTTGAAGGAATCAGACAAAGAAGAGGACAAGATTATTGCGGAAAGGATTGGGGAAATACTTATTCCCACGGAAAATATTATAAGTTTGAAAAAGGGAGTAAAAAAGGAAACAAGCAGAAAATTCTTCCCCGGTTATGTACTTATAGAAATGGATTTGGGTGAAACAAAGGATGATCCTTATAGAAAAAAGATTTTACAGCTTATCAAAAGTATTCCAAAGGTATCAGGTTTTTTAGGAACGCAAAATGAACCATCACCTTTGAATAAGGAAGAAGTTGAAAGAATTATCGACCAAGATAAGACAGGTTCAAAAGTAACGAAAATGAAACGGAAATTTTCAAAAGGTGATGCTGTTAAAATAATAAATGGTCCATTCGACGGCTTTACAGGGCATATAGAAGAATTAAATCCTGAGAGAGAGCGCGCAAAGGTAATGGTCAGTATCTTTGGGCGTGCAACACCAGTCGAATTTGATTTTTTAGAGATAGAACGGATTACATAAGGAAGGAGATGTTGTAATGGCAAAGAAGATTTCAGCAATGATTAAGTTGCAAATCCCTGCAGGACAGGCAAATCCATCTCCGCCTGTAGGTCCTGCATTGGGACAGCATGGCGTAAACATAATGGAATTTTGTAAGGCATTCAATGCAAAAACACAGAATCAGGAACCGGGGATTATAATTCCTGTGGAAATAACTGTCTATCAGGATAGGTCTTTTACTTTTATTACTAAGACACCTCCTGCGTCAGTATTGCTAAAAAAGGCGGCTGGTATCGCTAAAGGTTCGAGCGACCCCTTGAAAGAGAAAGTTGCACGCGTTACCAGAGCACAGGTTGAGGAGATTGCAAAAATTAAAATGCCTGACCTGAATGTTAATGATTTGGAGGCGGCTATTAGGACAATTGAAGGTACGGCCAGAAGTATGGGCATTCAGGTAACAGGATAGTGTAAAAAGGAGCATAGAAAAGTTATGGCGGCGATTGGCAAAAAATATAAAGAAGCATTGAAAAAAATAGATGCTTCAAAGCTTTATGAAGTAGGTGAAGCTCTTTCCCTTATTAAAGAGTCAGCCTATGCAAATTTTGATGAAAGCGTCGATGCAGCAATCAATTTGGGTGTAAATCCAAAACATGCTGACCAAATGGTAAGAGGGACAGTCCTCCTGCCAAATGGGACAGGTAAAAAAGTAAGGGTCCTTGTTTTTGCAAAAGGTGAAAAAGAGTTGGAAGCAAAGGAAGCAGGTGCTGATTATGTTGGCAATGAAGAGATTGTGAAAAAAATTCAAGGCGGATGGCTCGACTTTGACAAGGCAGTGGCGACGCCTGATATGATGGGAATGGTGGGAAAATTAGGAAAGATCTTAGGCCCAAGAGGGCTAATGCCAAACCCTAAATCAGGCACAGTAACGAATGATCTTGCTAAGGCAATAGCAGATATAAAGAAAGGGCAGGTAGAATTTAAAGTAGAGAAAGCAGGTATTGTCCATTGTACTTTTGGGAAAGTATCCTTTCCTGTAGAAAAGCTCGTTGAAAATTTTTATTCATTACTCAGCGCAATAGTCAAACAAAAACCCCCTGCAAGCAAGGGAAAGTATGTCAAAAAGATAACATTTTCATCGACGATGGGTGTTGGAGTTAAGGTTGATGTTAACCAAGCATTGGATGCTATTAAATAGTAATGTTTCCGGCTGGAAGGAGGTGTAAGCTTTGAAAAGAGAAGAAAAAGAAAAGGTAGTATCTGAATTGAAGCAGAAATTTGAAGAATCACAACTTGGTATTTTTGCGGATTATAGAGGTTTGAATGTAAAGCAAATGACAGAACTTAGAAAGAAGCTGAAAGAGGCCGGAAGCGAAATGAAGGTTGTGAAGAATACACTGGCTCGATTGGCTAGCAAAGGCACAAAATTTGAGAAACTTGAAGATTATTTGGAAGGTCCTATCGGCTTTACATTCTGTTATGATGATCCTGTTGCTCCTGCAAAGGTGTTAGTGGATTTTTCTGATGAAAATCCATCATTGGAGCTTAAAGGAGGAATATGGGATGACAAGGTAATATCAATTGAAGAAATAAAACAACTTTCAAAGGTTCCGCCACGAGAAGTTTTGCTTTCAAGAATGCTTTCTTCGATGAAAGCACCTGTTTCAAGGACAGTGAATGTCCTGGGAGGAGTTTTAATTAAATTTATGAATGTCCTCAAGGCTATAGAAGAGAATAAAAAATAAGTTAACATTTAAAAATATTTAAAGGAGAGGTTAAGATGGCTGAAGAAACAAAAATTTCAAAAGAATCCGTAATCAAATTTATTGAGGAAATGACAGTTTTAGAACTGTCAGAATTTGTGAAAGAGCTGGAAGAAAAGTTTGGTGTTACAGCAGCAGCTGCTATGCCTGTAGGTGCTGTGGCGGCAGCAGCCGGCGGCGGTGCTGAAGCTCAAGCTGAGGAGAAAACTGAGTTTACAGTAACATTGAAGAGTGTTGGTGATAAGAAAATTCAGGTTATCAAAGAAGTGCGGGCTGTTACAGGACTTGGCTTGAAAGAGGCGAAGGATTTAGTCGATGGAGCGCCTAAACCAATCAAAGAAGGAGTTTCAAAAGAGGAAGCTGAAGAGATTAAAAAGAAAGTTGAAGCGGTAGGCGCAGTTGTTGAAATATCTTAGTTTTCGAGAAGAGACTCACTTAGTCTTTTTGCGGAGTAAGATTTATATACTTTTTTTTAAGGAGTCGCTATGAAAAGCGAGGCTTTACCACGGGTTTTAAGGAAAGATTTTTCCAAAATCCCGAAAGTAATGGAAGTGCCTTCACTTATAGATTTACAAAGAGAGTCTTTTGAGGATTTTCTACAAGTTGATTGTTTGCCTGATGACAGAAATGACAATATAGGTCTTCAAAAAGTCTTTCGGGAAGTTTTTCCAATAAAAGATTACACAGAAAAAATTTCGCTTGAATTTGTAAGCTATGAGCTTGGCCAGTGGGAGTGCAAATGCGGGGAGCGCAAAGGTATTCAGGAGAGGTATAAATGGGAGTGTAAAAAATGTAATGCATCTGGAATATCTGAACTCAAAAAATTTAGATGTCCCAACTGCAAAGAACCGCTATTTTACAAAAAATGCCCAAACTGCAATTCAAGGGTTACTCTCAAACCGAAATACTCTGTTTCAGAATGCTTGGCAAAAGGAAAGACATTTGCAGTACCTCTAAAAGTGAAAATTCAATTGATTATGTATGATATCAATTCTGATGACCCTTCGCAGAAAACCATACGTGATATCAAAGAGCAGGAAGTATATTTAGGTGAGTTTCCTGTTATGACTGAAATTACAGAGGATGATAGGGGTAAGATACGCGTTGGCAACAGAGGTACATTTATAATTAATGGGACAGAGCGTGTAATCGTGAGTCAGATGCACCGCTCACCTGGAGCTTTTTTTACACACGATGAAGGCAAGACCCATCCAAGCGGAAGAATTCTCTATTCGTGCAGAATTATACCTTATAGAGGCTCATGGCTGGACTTTGAGTTCGATTATAAGGATATTCTTCATGTTAAAATTGATAAAAAGAGAAAACTTCCTGCTACCGTTCTTCTTAAGGCATTGGGATATTCATCTGAGAGAATTTTAGAGGAGTTTTATCAGTTTGATAACATTAAAATTGACCATGAAAATAAAACATTTGCCAAGAAGGTGCAGAAATCGATTATCGGTTCAAAAGCATCTTTGGAGATTAAAGCTCCCGGAAAGAGTAATGTTGTAATAGCAAAAGAGAAGAAGAAAATATCGAAAAGGATCTATCAAGAACTCAAAGAGCATGGTATCAAGGAAATTCCTGTAAAGAAGGAAGACCTCTTCGGTGAGCGCTTGGCTAAAGATGTTATCAACAGAGAGACAGGAGAAGTTATAGCCGAATGCAATGAGGAGATAACTGAGGAAATTCTTGAAAAGTTTATTGAAGCCAAAGTTAAATCTTTTGAGATTATTACAGGACTTGAAGATTATCATGACTTGGCAATAAGCAAGACATTGAGTCTTGATTTAGTCCATAGCCAGCAGGAAGCGCAGGAGGAAATATACAGGCGCTTGAGGCCAGGTGATCCTCCAACTGAAGAAACAGCAAGAAACTTTTTTGAATCGCTATTCTTTGATCCAAAAAGATATGACCTGTCAAGTGTTGGACGGTTGAAGCTCAATAATAAACTTGGCCTTGATGTTCCTCTTGAGGTAACTACTCTTACTAAAGAAGATGTCCTTGCTGTTGTTAAACATCTTCTTAAATTGAAAAATGGGATTGGAGCGATTGATGATATCGACCATTTGGGCAATAGAAGAGTTCGCACTGTAGGAGAGCTTTTAGAAAACCAATTCAGAATGGGACTTATTCGTCTTGAAAGGGCAATTAAGGAAAGAATGAGAATGAATCTTCAAGACGCTGAAACCTTAATGCCAACTGATTTGATAAATTCCAAGCCAGTTACTTCAGTGGTAAAGGAATTTTTCGGGTCAAGCCAATTGTCACAGTTTATGGACCAGACCAATCCCCTTTCTGAATTGACACATAAACGAAGACTTTCAGCCCTTGGTCCGGGTGGATTGACGAGAGAGAGGGCAGGATTTGATGTTCGTGATGTTCAACCGAGCCATTACGGCAGAATTTGCCCTGTTGAGACACCTGAGGGTCCAAACATAGGTCTTATTGCGTCTTTGAGCACCTATGCAAGAGTAAATAGATTTGGCTTTATTGAAACTCCATACAGGAAAGTTGAGAAGGGTAGAGTTACAGATACTGTTGAGTTTCTTTCAGCAGACATTGAAGACCGTTATGTTATAGCTCAGGCAAATGCACCTGTTAAAGAAAATGGTAAATTTGCAACAGACCGTATCCGGGCAAGAAAAGGAGGAGATTTTATTCTTGCATCACCTGAGCAGATCGATTATATGGATGTTTCTCCAAAACAGCTTGTCAGTGTTGCAAGCTCCTTGATCCCTTTCCTTGAACATGATGACGCAAACCGAGCACTAATGGGCTCAAATATGCAGCGACAGAGTGTCCCTCTTGTAAAGCCCCAGGCGCCTCTTGTTGGCACGGGAATGGAATCAGTTGTAGCAAGAGAAAGCGGTGCAGTTGTTGTGGCACGCCGTTCAGGAATTGTTGAAAATGTTTCGGCTTCAAGAATTGTGATAAGAGTGTCTGACAGCAATGGAGGTGAGCCGTATCTTGATTCAAATGTTGATATCTACAACTTGAGAAAATTTGAGCGCTCCAATCAAAATACAACAATAAATCAGCGTCCTATCGTAAAGAAGGGACAGTATGTCAGAAAAGGTGAAGTTATTGCAGATGGCCCTTCTACGGATAGAGGAGAGCTGGCACTTGGAAGCAATGTACTCGTTGCATTTATGCCGTGGCGCGGATACAATTTTGAAGACTCGATATTGATTAGTGAAAAGGTTGTCAAGGATGATACTTTTACTTCAATTCATATTGAAAGATTTGAAATCGAGGCAAGAGATACTAAGTTTGGTCCTGAGGAGATTACAAGAGATATTCCAAATGTGGGAGAAAGTGCATTAAGCCATCTCGATGAAAGCGGTATTGTCTATATTGGTGCAAAAGTAAAAGCAGGAGACATCCTTGTTGGGAAAATTACTCCAAAAGGGGAGTCACAGCTTTCTCCAGAGGAAAAACTTTTGAGAGCAATTTTCGGAGAGAAGGCGAGAGATGTAAAAGATTCTTCTCTGAAAATGCCTCCGGGCTCTTCAGGAATAGTTACAGATGTAAAGGTATTTTCACGCCGCGGCGTTGATAAGGATGAAAGAAGCAAAAAGATTGAAGATGAAGAGATACGTAAAATTGAAAAGGATTTTGAAGATGAAATTAGAATTATCAAGGAAGAAAACAGAAGAAGGATATTCAAGCTTCTCGTTGACTGCACAACGAAGGAAAAAGTCGTTGACCCGGTGACAAAGAAGGTAGTCTTTGATAAGGGAGAAAAGATAAGTCCTGCAAAACTCAGAACTATAAATCCGGAAAATTACTCTTCAATCAAGATCAAAGAAAAAGATGTAAGCAGTGAGATTGAACAAATTGAGGAGCACGGAAAGGACCAAATCGAAATATTAAAAGCGATTCGCGATAAAAGAATTTCCCGCCTGCAAAAAGGAGATGAGCTTCCTCCGGGTGTGATAAAGCTTGTAAGAGTTTATGTGGCTATCGAAAGGAAACTCTCCGTAGGGGATAAAATGGC
>RFHX01000253.1 GCA_003695725.1 Candidatus Schekmanbacteria bacterium | reverse complement strand
ATATAGAAATTGCAGGTAGAAAGATTTCTTATAGTGGAATAGATTTTACTGCTGTTGGACAAGCCCTCAGCAAAGCAAATTATTTTTACATACTTCCATATCTTATAATTTATACGCTTGTCTATTATTTCAGAGCCCTTCGTTGGAAATATTTTATGTATCCCATAAAAAATATAAATATGAGGACTCTTTTTACTACTACTATAATCGGATTTATGGGAAACTGTATTCTACCTGCAAGGGCAGGCGAAGTAGTTAGGCCTGTTGTCATAGGCATTAAAGAAGGTGTAAGCAAGAGTGCATCGTTTGCCACAATTGTTGTAGAGAGGGTCTTTGATTTATGCACATTGCTTCTTTTTTCTTTCATTATGTTGATGAATTTTTCATTTTCTGATGGGAAAGATGGGACACTGAACAAACAGTTTCAAGAGATAGGAATAGCTGTTGGCGCTATAGCTGTTTTGCTGATTCTATTTCTGGTTGCCTTAAAATTCAAATCAGATTTGGTTATCTCACTTTTGCGAAAAATCTTTTTCTTTATTCCTGACAAGATTATGGAAAAACTGCTTTCAGTAATAGATTCCTTTATCATAGGATTAGGTGTGCTTCAGAATGTTAGGCATCTTATCTATTCTTCTTTATTATCTCTTGCAGTATGGCTTGCTATGGCCGCTTCCTTTTATTCAATGTTTCCGGCATTTAATCTCAATCTCCCTTTTTCTTCCTCATTTCTTATAATGATACTAATTGCCCTTGGTGTAGCTGCGCCTTCATCACCCGGTTTCATAGGAATTTATCAGGTTGCCTGCGAAATGGCATTGAAAATTGTAAATGTCGAGCCAGCTGTCGCTAAAAGTTATGCAATTGCTATGTGGACTCTCAATATGATTCCAACAATCATAGCAGGACTGATTTTTCTGTGGACAGGCAAGTTGAAGTTCAGTGAAATTCAGAAAGGTGATTAATTTTTTTGCATGTCATTTTTTACAAGATTTGAGAAAATCTTTTCATAGATCATCCTGACTGTTTGAGTTTCTTTTTCATAGTCTTCAATGAGTTGTTCAGCAGGACTTTTGTTATCCTTTTGTTTATATCCAATTCGCATTGCAAGCCTGACTATTCTTTCAGGCTTTTTATAGAAGGTATTTAGAGGGCGATTTTCAAGAATCCTAATCCTATTTTCTATTGTACGTAAAAAGAGTAGCGCTTTTATAAGCCGTTGATAATCTTCTTTATTTATAATATTGGCAAGGAAGAGTTCTTTTAATCCTTTTGCCGTATTGTTCTGCCTTACTCCAACATTCTCCTTTCCAAATTTCAGAATCAATGCTTGCACAATGAATTCAATATCAACGATTCCTCCTTCGCCAAATTTGACATGAAAAAACTGTTTTTTATCGCGAGCCATCTCTTTTTCCATTCTCTGGCGCATTTCATCTATTTCCAGTGCTTCTTCATTGGAAAGAGATTTTCCGAAGATCATATCTTCCATTATTTCCTCAAATTCTTTTACAGGTCCCTTCAGGCCGCATATAAATCTTAGCTTCGTATATGCTTGTCTTTCCCAGACCTTTGCTTGATTTGTAAAATAATGTTTATAAGCTTCCGAATCCTGCACTAATAATCCGCTCCTGCCAGAAGGCCGAAGTCGTGAATCGATAATGAATTTGATTCCTTCTTTTTCGGCTTCTTCGGCGATTTCAAAAACCTGTCGAGCAACTTTTGTATAATATTCCTGTAAACTTATTTCCCCTTTTTTTGTTTTTATAGTTCCTTTACCTTCATATACAAAAATGATATCGAGGTCGGAGCTGTATGTTATCTCCTCACCTCCTAATTTACCCAAACCGTAAATGGCAAGATTTCCTCTTTTCGCTTTGTCTCTGCCATCTATTCCAAGCTCTTCCATGCACTTTATTTCTGCTCTATGTAAAACCATTTTCAGGAAATTGTCTGCAATAGAGGAGAGATGCCGGGAAACTTTAAGAGGATTTGATTTTTTAAGAATATCATCAACACCTACATTGAAGATTTCTTCAATTATCTCTTTGAAGATTTCTTCTTTGTTTTTTTCCCTTATTTCATCATCTTCATCGAAGGACTTGATGACTTCCTCTCTTGCATAATTGATAAAGTCAATAAGTTGTGGCCTTTGGATGAGCATTTCACTTATAAATTGGCTGTTGCTGAATATGTTGAGAAGAATTTCTCTTGTTGGAGATATGTCTGTAAGAAAGGGAAATACTGATTCTTTCATTGAAGTTGATGAAACAAATTTTTCAAGGTTATTCAATGCCCTGTCAGGATCTGCAGTGGAGAGGATTTCTTTGAAAATAACAGGCGCTGTTTCATTCATCTTTATTTTGTATTTGCTTGAGTAATGAGCAAATGGTTTGCCTTCCCGCAATCTTGAAATGTTTGTCAATGCCTTTTCTGGTTCAGTAAAACCCATTTCTCGTAGGGCGATTAAAGACTTTTCTTTTGGCAGGGTTCCTTCCCAAATTATTAATATGTCATCCTTGTCGCTGATTTCTTCTTTTGTTTCGAAAAGGTGATTAAAAGCTTCTCGGACAGATTTAGTAAAAAATTCGTAATCACTTTCAAAAATCTCAAGTTCATCATAGAAGCCTTCTTCCGTATATCCAATTCTTTTGGCAAATTTGAGTTTTTCTTCTCTATTTTCAGGCAAAAGATGTGTTTGTAGCCCATCCATCATTTGGAGTCTATGTTCTACAGTTCTCAAAAATTTATACGAACGCGTTAAAATATTGTAATCTTCAAAATTTATATATCTCAGTTCATAAAGCTTTTTTAAAGCCGTTAAACTGTTTTCATGCCGTATGTTTTTGTCTTTTCCTCCATAGATTAGCTGAAGGGCCTGAATAAAGAATTCAATTTCCCTAATTCCACCATAGCCGTTTTTGACATTCAAGAAGGATGTGCCGTCTGCCTTCAAACTTCTGTCTATTTTCTCTTTCATACTTTTTATTTCATTTATGGAGCTGATGTCTAAATACTTTCTATATATAAATGGTTCTATCATTTTTAAAAATTCATTGGTAAGCTCTGAGTCGCCCCCTGCATGAGATGCTTTGATAAGAGCCTGCCTTTCCCAAGTTTGTCCCCATGATTCATAGTAGATTTCCAGACTTCGAAGAGAATTTACAAGATCTCCGCTTCTGCCTTCAGGCCTCAAACGAAGGTCTACACGATAAATACTGTTTTTACCTCCATCTCCCCTCAGAAGTGCTGTAATGATTTCAGCTATTTTGGTATAGTATTCATGTATTGAAATATTCACTTCAGAAGATAAATCGTTAGGGTCTTTATAAACCTTTCCTTTGTCCGAGGTATAGATAAACAACAAGTCAATATCCGAAAAGTAATTGAGCTCATTTCCTCCGAGTTTACCAAGGGCTACAACAGAAAATCTGCATTTTACTTTTTCCTTCTCATCTGAAATAGAAATAAGGGGAATTCCAAATCTTTTTTCTGCATGATAGACAGCATAACGATAAGCTGTTTCAATGATAGCTTTTGCAAGGTTAGATAGCGATAATGTCGTTTCTTCGAAGGAAAAGTATTCAAAATAGTCAGAGAACATTATTTTCAGAGTTTCCAACTCTTTAAATTTCAGAAGAAAGTTCCTAAATTTAGTTTGTTCCCATTTATAATTTACCTCTTCTTCTATTTCTTTCAGATAAGTTTCTTTGCTTTTTAATTCTTTAAAAGATTCATCTTTTAGAATTAGCAAGGTTTTTTCAGGATTTCTGATTATTATATCCACTGCCAATCTGCTTGCAGAAAAAAACCTCAAAAGTGAATTGGTTAAATATCTATTATTTTTTAGTGTTTGGAAAAGAACATTGGTTGTTAGAGCTGAAATT
>RFHX01000252.1 GCA_003695725.1 Candidatus Schekmanbacteria bacterium | reverse complement strand
CTGTAAAATGCGCATATGATTGATAAGAGAGCTATATCTTTAATTATTCTTTCTATACTCTTTTTATCATATGGGTGCAAAATGAAGGAATTTAAAGAAATAAAGTTCAAAACATCCGACAATGCTGAAATTGAAGGAAGTCTTTTTTGTAGTAAAACGACAGATAGTGGTGTTGTATTGGTTCATGGAATGGTCTTTAATAGGGAAAGCTGGTATGATTTTGCAGGTCGTCTTGCCGATGAAGGTTTTTGTGCATTGGCAATAAATCTTCGAGGGTATGGCAATTCCATTGTTGGAGAAAAAGGGAAGGATGTTATGTATCCTGATGTCCTCGGGGCAGTTCAATATTTGAAAGATATGGGTATAGAAAATATTGCAGTTGTTGGCGGGAGTATGGGGGCGCTTGCATCTATCGATGCGGTGATCGAGGATAAAAAAAAAGAGATTAAAAAATTGGTTCTGTTATCTCCGCCTCCTCATCCTGATATTGAAAAAATTTCTATTCCTACACTCTTTGCATACAGCAAAGATGAAAGATTGGCTGGTAAAATAAAGGAGATGTATAATGAGATGTCCTGCAATAAAGAGATTGCAGTTTTTGATGGGAATGCCCACGCACAACATATCTTTAAGACAGAAAATAAAAAAGCTCTTGAGGATAAAATAGTTGCCTTCTTGAATGAATAGGAAAACAAGACAAATGATTATATTCTCATCAAATAGAAGGATACCTCTCTTCAATGCGCTTTTCAGTTCATTCTATTTATCTTGAGATTTTTACAATTTTCTTCTTGATAATCTGTCCTTAATTTATAAGAAACGAGTTGAACATTTTTTCGTTTTTTTCAATAATCTTTTGTAGCAAAAAATATTCTAAACCATAAAACAGAGAAGGGAGATGTTATGAGTCTTTTAAGTGATTATGCCAAACAGTTGATGGAAAAAGTTGGATTTGAAAGGGATATATTAGGTTTCAAAGTAACTGATGACGAGCCAAAGGATATCCCATATTATGGCGATGATATGAGTATGATGTGTGCAATAACAGCAGAGGCTTGGGAAAAAGACACCCCATTTTACTTTACTAAGAACAATTGTGTTTGCGGCGGCACACTTTATGGCGGCATAGGCTCGAGGAAAGTTCCAAAGGAGGAGAGAGAGGCCGGAATGAGTGTTCTTTTTGGCGAAGGTGCCCCTTACGGAGATAAGAAGGTCTTCAGAAAAATAGGACAGCAGATTCCAAAACACTTTGTACATCACAAATACCTTATTGTAGGCAAGTTGCAGGATTTAAAAGAACCCCCTGATCTGGTTCACTTTGTGGGAAATGCCAATCAGATTTACCGCCTTACCAAGGCATATACATGGGAAACGGGTATTGTAGTGCAGGGAATGTCGGGTACTTCATGGTGCGCAATGGCTCTTCCAAAACCATACCTTGAAAAGGGAATTACCTTTACTCTTGGCGACCATGGAGGAAGAAGTCTTATGGGAATAAAAGACTATGAACTTTTTTGTGTAGTTCATTTTAGTCTTTTGCCAATGATAATAAAAAATCTTGATAAAGCTCTATAAAATAAAGAAGGTAAGAGATAATGGCGATTTGTAAAACTTGTAAGGAAGCAATCGTAGATAGGGAGCCCATTGTTGTTGATGACCTTGACTTTTGTTCTGATTATTGCGTGGAATTTTACAGGACAAAGATGCAAAAGCTTGCTGAACAAGGTTCAATCTATATTGAAAAATTAGGTCCTATAGGAGAAGAATTCATCAATATGTGCCGCAAATGCGGTCTTACAAAATTTTGCTTTGGGAAGAAGGAATTAAATGCCGCCTATGAAGAAGCAACACATGAATGGATTAAAGGGAAATGGTGTTGCCATTCAGTTTGTAATCTTAGCACGATGCTCTCAGATGGCACAGTATCGCCTGAAACGGTCAAAAAGATAATGCGTTGTGCAGAAGAGCTGCGAGATTCGTCAGGCGCAAGGACAGTATTCCCATCCTTGCTTGACAAAGCCATAAGTAATATGGGGGTAAATCTCGAGTACAAAAAAATTGAGGAAAACCTGCCTGAGCCGAAACCTGCGATAACAGACCATTATATGGCATGTGTGCTTTGTGACGATGAAACTGTCGAGCAGTGTCTTGATATTTCAGCAAAGGCGCGTGAAAATCTCGAGTTTGTCCAACAGAACTGCAATAAAAAATGGTGCGGACATGCTCAATATGCCCTTGCAAGCGCATTGCTTGGCGAAAAACTGAATAGAGGAAATGTGAAAAAATTCATTGAAACTGCAGAAAAGATTGCTGAAGAAAAGGGTGAGCCGGGAGTTACACACCGTTCATATTACATTGCTCTTGGCAGAGGAATAGAATAACAATAAATTTTTGAATTGTTTAGGAGGCTCTGAAGATGACAGGAGGCTGTAGAAGACTAGAGGGGAAAAATGCCGTAGTCCTTGGCGGTGGAAGTGGGATTGGAAAGGCAGGTGCAATAAGAATGGCGAAGGAAGGAGCTAACATCGTAATTGGTGATATCGTCAAAGAGCGTGTTGAAAGAGCTGTGGCTGAAGTTGAGAAGCTAGGCAGGAAAGCTATCGGTTTTATTGTTGATGCTTCCAAACCGCAAGAGATCAAAAAATTCGCCGATGATGCAATAACAGCAATGGAGCATATTGATATCCTCGTTTATAGTGCAGGGGTAGGAGATAAGAATGATCCTATCCTTGAACAATCGTTGGATAAGTGGCAGTGGGTTTTTGATGTAAACCTTACGGGGATGTTTCTCTGCTGTCAAATCATTGGTAGGCATATGGTAGAAAAAGGGATAAAAGGAAAGATAATAACTTTTTCATCTACAATGGGGAAAAGTCCTCAAGGCGGAGGTGGTGGAGCATATGTGTCTTCAAAAGCCGCTGTTATCGGTTTTACAAAAGCCCTTGCCTGTGAGCTTGCGATAAATGATATAAATGTGAACTGCATATGTCCGGGTTTGATAGATACTCCTATATGGCATACGGGAGACAAAGCGGTAAATATGCCTGAGGGAAGTATGGTAAAGATGGTTGCTGAGCAGGCAATGATGTCAGGACAGCTTCCAATTCAGCGCGTTGGCAAACCTGAAGATTTAGCGGCCGGTATTGCTTTTCTTGCTTCGTCAGACTCTGATTATATTACAGGACAAGCGATAAACATTTGCGGCGGTTTGGAGTTTCACTGATTCGTCTGAGTTTGAGAAAGCAAAGTTCGAGTAAATTTAGAATATCATTTCTTTTATACTGCTATTTATATTATTGAATTGGGATTAGAAGAGTGTATAAAGAGATAATTCTGCAAGCTCTTCCCCAACAGCCCTAACCATCATAAGGCCGCCCGGATCTTTTTCTCTGAAATTCAGTCGAATTGCTTCTTTCCTCTCATTGAGACGCTTCATATATTCAGGGTCACGCGGCTCATCCTTTTTCCAAAGGTCAACATAGATATTGAAGTAATCCAATGTGATTTCCATAAGTTTCTTTTGCGATTCCTTTGTACTCGGTGCGATACTGCCGGTAAGACAGTAAGGTGAAATTAATGCTCTGAACCAGTTGGGATTTCTTTCGTCTTTCCCTTTGAACATTTCAAATCCCTTTGCATAGGCATCTTCCAACGGTTCGAGATATTTTTCCATATATGGGATATCGACAATACAGTCCGCTGTGGGATAGAAATCGGCAATAAAGTAACTGCCTTTCTTGCTTTCTGCCCAATATGATGAAAAAATAGGAAGCGCATGTTCATCGTCAGGGAAGATCATCAAAGCATATGACATCAACATATCCCTGAAATTTTGAAATCCAATGCAGATTTTCTCCAATTTGGGTGCTTTATACAGATATTTATAGCTCGAGAAACCTTCACCTTTCAGGTCCCATAGAGGTGTAATGTCTTTGCCCTTATATGTCGTTTGTTTTTCTCCGCCAAATACTTTTATTGCTTCTTCCATTGTTTCCATATATGGTGGAAATGAATATTCTTCAGTCATCTTCTCTCTCCTGCATTTTTGGTTGAAACTTAGAACATAAAAAGTAAGTTGTTCAAAATATAATTTACATATTTCCAATTTTTTTGACTTTGTCAAAAGAAAAATTTTCCTTTCTTTCTCCTTGAAATGAATCAACAATTTTCTTTGTTTATAAAAGAATATCTTGAGATATTAGAATGGATTATTCCTTTATATTTATTGTCAGGCATATTTGGAGGACATTCTTTTTTGGTTTCTTTTGCCGATGTCGGGTATCAATAACAAATGGACTGAATAACAACTCATAAGCTCATAACTTGGATGGCTGTAGAAAATAATCATATGAGGATGAAAAGAGGGATTATCCTTTTTGTAATTCTTTTATTTTTTCATTTAAAGATTGATCTGTTGGATTGATTTCATATGCTTTTTTGTAGATTCGAAGGGCATCAGCAAATCTTCCTTTTTCTTTATAAATGTCACCTAACATAACCAAAACCGAAAATTTATTTGGTACTGAATTATCGGCATTGATTAAATCATTTTCTGCTTCTTTCAATTTTCCAAGATTTAGGAAAACGACAGCTCTGATGATACGTCCTTTATTTGTGCTTCTTGGGTCTATTTCAAGAGCTTTGTTTAGATGTTTGAGAGCTTCCTCAAATTTTCCGCTTCCTGCATAAAGGTTGCCAAGATTGATATGTGGTGAGACAAACTGTGGATTTAGCTTCAATGCCTGATAGAACAACTTTTCTGCATCTTCTCCTCTTCCTTTCAAGCCATATGCAACACCAAGATTGTTCAAAAGATAAGCGTTGGTGTCTTCAAGCTTTATGGCTTTTTGATAATATTCAATAGCTTTTTCAATATTACCTTTATCGAAATATATATTTCCTAAATTTATGTAGGAATAACTGAAATTTGGGTCCATTTGTAATGTCATCTCAAGTTCGGAAATTGCTTTTTCCATATTGCCTGCTGTCTTATAGGCAAGGGCAAGGTTGAAATGGGCGCGAGGAAATTGAGGATTTCTTATTACTTGATTTTTAAAGAGTGTCAATTCGTCTTTCCAAATTCTGTTCCTATTCAGTGTATGTGATAAAAAAGAAAAAAAGGCTATTAATGAAAGAAAAAATAATAGGGCTTTTATAGCTTTCCAATGTCTTCTCTCAGAGAATTCATAGATTTTTATTCCTATTGCAGCGATTATTAATGAAAAACCTATAGAGGGGATGTAAAGAAAATGCTCACTCTTGGTTATTGGTGAGAAAGGAATAATATTTGATACGGGAAATAGTGTTATTGTAAGCCAAACAATTCCAAAACATATGTTATTGTTGACTTTTCTATCATTCATAATGAGAAGATTGAAAATTACCAGAGTGAATAGAATAAGAATGGCAATGTCGGAAATTTCGAATTTAATACTTTCAGAAGGATAAAGAGTATTGAGGTTGAAAGGGAAGAGAAGAAGCCTTATATAGTCAGCAAAGGTTTCAATCGTCTTTGGTATTCTATTGAAAATAGTTTCTGAAGAATTGTTATATATTTTTCCACTCAGAGCATACCAACGTAGAAATAAATAAAGAACTCCAGCAGGCAAATAAGAAAAGTATTTGATGATATTATCCTTTAAAGAAAAAGTTCCGCTAATCTTTTTATTGTGCAGATAGTCAAAGACAAGAAGAATTAGTGGCATAGTAATTGCCATCTCTTTTGCAAGAAGGGCGATGAAGAAAAAAAAGACCGAATATATGAGAAATGAAAGTTTATGATTTTTCTTCTGCCTAATGTATTCAATTCCAAATAACAAGGATAATAGATAAAAGAGAGCGCATAAAATATCAGTCCGTCCCGATATCCAAGCAACAGACTGTGTGTGGATAGGATGGATAGAAAAAAATATACTTGCTAAAAAGGAAAGAAATAAATCTTCAGAAAATTTATTCAAGAAAAAAAATAGAAGAATTGCTGTCAAAGAATGTAGAAAAATATTTGTTATATGAAATCCACCTCCATCGACCCCCCAAATTTTATAATCGATAACATACGAAATCATTATTGCAGGACGGTAGTAAAGAATATTTCTACTAAATTGTGAGGGATGTCCATATGGAGAAATTAGAAGTTTGGGGATATTCTTTATATACCTTATATCAGGGTTTTCACGGGCTATTTCAGTGTCATCCCATACGAAGTCATAATTGAAGGTATTGGAATAGGATAAGAAAGATAATATGAATATTACGACTATAAATATATACTTATTTTTAGCCAAGATTAAATCACTAAATAAAAATTTTGTAATTTTCTTTAATTTTTACAGAAATTAGCATAGCATTTTTTAAGAACAAAGATGAAAATTATAAAAAAATTTAAAGGCAGGAGAAAAGGAATGAAAAGACGCTTTTCAATATTTATTTTTATTTTATCGCTCATCCCGTCCTTACTTGCTTATGCAGTAGATTGGGAAAATATTGGTCCTGGTGGAGGCGGATATTTGATGTCTTGTGCAATCCAACCGGATAATCCTGATATTATCTTTATTGGCAGTGATGTAGCAGGCATACATAAAAGTGTCGATGGAGGCGCAACATGGAAGAAAGTAAACAATGGATTTGCTTCGTCTTCAGAAAGCGCTAATGCTTATGGTATAGAAAACATTATCTTTGACCCGACCGATTACAATATCCTTTATGCGGCAGGGTGGGGAGGAGTTTATAAAAGTACAGATGGCGGCACAACATGGACAAAGGTGTTAGGGAGGGGGAGAAGTTATGGCGCATTGGCAATCGACCCTGATGACCACAATATTGTCTATGCAGGAGTTGGAGAGATAGATATTGATAAATCTGGAAAGGGGGAATTATACAGAAGTACTGATGGCGGCGCAACATGGACAAAGATAAGCAAGGGATTTCATCGTAAAGCGGTAATCTATGGAATTGCCATTGACCCTGATTCAAGCACATTGGCAAGGACTTTAATAGTAGGGACAGGGTATGGAATCTATAAAAGCAACGACGGCGGCAAAAACTGGAAGAAGGCAAATAATGGAATCTCAAACAAAAAAATCAAGATGATGGATTCTGTTTATTTAAATGGCAAGCTTACTATTTATATCCTCTGCTATAATAAAAAGAAGAAGAAAACAGCAGTATATAGATCTGATGATTTGGCGTCAACCTGGACAGATGTAACAGGTAGTTTAGTGCAGGTGCCTTTCTCTGAGCTGAAAATAAAGCCTGATGATGCAGATACAGTTTATGTTGGCAATTGGATATGGCGGGGAAAAAATCTTGGCATATATAGAACAACTGACGGAGGCAAGAATTGGACCTTTTTATCAAAGGAAAAGAATATGACATTTGGCTGGCTTTATAAATGGTGGAATCAGGAAGGGGCAAGCTATTTCTGTATTTCAGAGAGCAATCCTAATATTATGATCTATGGAGAAACATCAGTTTTCAAAACAATCGATGGCGGAGATAGTTGGTCGCAAACATATACGAAGGATTTAGGCAGCAACAGATATTTGGGACAAGGGTTGGAACCAACCTATGCATATACTGTTGCTTTTGATCCTACGAATAAGAATAGATTTTTTATAGGTTATGAAGACATCGGTATTTGGAGAACCGATGATGGAGGCGCTTCTTTTGTTTATTCTGATGGCTTGAATAATGTTGTTGAAGATTTTGATGCAGTAAGTTCAATAGCCATTGATCCTTCAATGACATCGACTATTTATATGAGTATTGCACCTTCAGGGCTTGCTGTAGATGAAGGTTATGCAAGTAAATGGGGGTCAATTTTAAAATCAACTGATTCAGGTGGTACATGGGCAGTTGTAGGGAAAAAATCATCAGGCTTGCCTAAGGGTGCTGCACGGATTGTAATAGACCCTTCATCATCTGTACAGTCAAGAACCCTTTTTGCCGCAGTATATAAAAAAGGTATTTACAAATCTACAAATGGAGGAACCTCTTGGAAGAGGTCTTCATCAGGACTTGGAAAGAGGAAGAAAAATATTTGGACTATAAAAGTTGATCCTGTTAATAATTCAACATTATACGCTGGATTGAATTCTTTTAGAGGCAGGAAGGGCGGCCTTTATAAATCCATTAATTCAGGAGGGAAATGGGTAAAGTTTAAAAGTTTTGGAAATAAGGATGTCATAGATTTAGCAGTTGACAAAAATGATTCCAATATCCTTTATGTTTGTGCATTGGGAAGAGGGTGGAAAAGTGGAGGTTTATATAAAAGCGTTGATGGTGGAACAACTTGGAAGTTGATTCTTGATAAACGGTTTATTTTCACTGTTGCAGTTGATCCTTCTGATTCCAATAGGATTTATGCAGGTGTATCGCAGTGGTGGACAAAAGTGAAAAATGCTGACTATGGAATCTATGAAAGCATCGATGGCGGTGCCAACTGGTCGAAGATAGATTCGCCATCTCATCTTTATATGATTTATATGGGTATAAACCCTCTTGATACAAACTATCTTTATGTTGGAACACAGGGAGGGGGGTTATTCAAAGGAAAAGTTAAGTAATAAAAATTTGATGAATTGTTGATGATGGAATTTGTAATGAGATAAAGATATGAGAAAAATTTTTTTTATAATTCCTCTATTGATTTTTGCATTTATATTTTATTTTTCCCTTTCAGGAAAGCTATCTTTGAAAGAAAATAATGAAAGGAAGGGAAAATATAATCTTCTTATAATTACTATAGATACCCTTCGCGCTGACAGACTTGGGTGTTACGGTTTCAGGAAAAATACTTCGCCTGCAATCGATAAATTCGCTGATGAATCACTTCTCTTTGAAAATGCTATTGTACAAGTGCCCTTTACTGGTCCATCACATGCTTCATTGTTTACAGGTAAATATGTAATAAATCATGGAGTTTTGAGCAATGGTTATAAACTGCCTGATGAAAATCTTACCCTCGCAGAGATATTGAAAGATAGTGGTTATACAACAGGCGGTTTCATTGCGTCATATATTTTGAAAGAGGCATACAATTTTAATCAGGGCTTCGATGTATATAGAGG
>RFHX01000251.1 GCA_003695725.1 Candidatus Schekmanbacteria bacterium | reverse complement strand
CTATTTCAAAGCTTGCATTACTATTCTTTTTGTGGTGTAATCATCCATCCTCATTTTGATTTTGCTATATCAAACATAACTCATATTGAAGAAAGGAGGTCAGATTAGTGTTTGATACTCTTGTTGAATCGGGGACACAAGGTCTTGGTGGCAAAAGATGGTTAACGGCACCAATTTCGCTAATAATTCACGGAGTTTTTATTGGCTTTGTTGTTTTATTCCCGATTCTATTTCCAAATGTAGTTGAAAAGGAGGCGCCGGTAGTCATAGTTGCACCTCCTGCACCACCGCCACCTCCTCCCCCACCAGCTGCAGCACCTCAACAGGTTGCGCAAGTGAAACAGGCGGCGCCTGAAATTGATACAGGCCCAACGGTGGTTGATGAGTCATTAGAGGTGCCAGAGGAAGTTGCAAACGCAGGGGCAGGCGCAGGTGCTGGAGTTATAGGCGGAGTCATTGGAGGTGGAGCATTTGGAGGCGGGGGAACAAACTTCTTGAATGAAGTTCTCCCGGAAGCGGCTCCTGAACCTGAAATACCACCTCCAAGGGTAGTTACAGCAGATATGGAAAAACCGGTTTTAATCGATAGAGTAGCGCCAGTTTATCCATCTCTTGCACTTAAAGCAGGTATAGAAGGAACGGTTATATTGAAGTTGATAATCGGAATTACGGGGAAAGTAGAAAGCGCTCAGGTGCTTACAGTTGTGCCTCCAAAAGCAAGAGGCATTGGGCTTGAAGATGCCGCCATACAGGCAGTCCTTAAATGGAGATTCAAGCCGGCGAAAGCAGGAGGCAAACCTGTCCGCGTTTATTACAATGCGCCTGTAAGATTTAAGCTCAATTAATAGATTGATTTAGAAATAGAATAGATTTTGGAAATCAGAAAAAAATTAAATGATTAAAAGGAGGTTTTAAAATGCAGTTTTCGCTTGCTGAGATTTGGGAAAGTATGGGAATTATTGCAAAGACAGTTGTTTTTATCTTAGCGGCATCTTCAATTTATTCTTTGACAATAATGGTTGAAAGATGGTGGATATTCAATCAGGCAAAGAAACAGACTAAAAAGTTTATTGCTGATACCGCTGAATACTTCAAGAAAGGAAACTTGAAAAGCATTTTGCCCATAGCTGAAGAAGCCACTAAAAGCCATGTTGCAAGAGTTCTTGCCTCTGGATTGAGAGAATTGAATCTGAATGATGCAGGCACATCGGATATTCAGAAAGCAATAACATCAGAAGATAAAATCGAAGCCGCCTCAAGAGCGATTCAAAGAGAAACAGCAGTTGAAGTTGCTCGCCTTAAAAAAGGGACGGGTGGCCTTGCTACAATTGGTAGTATATCTCCTTTTGTAGGATTATTTGGAACCATATTTGGAATTATCAATGCCTTCCAATCAATGGCTCAGAGCGGTTCAGGTGGCCTTGCAACAGTATCGGCAGGTATTGCTGAAGCTCTAATTACTACAGCATTCGGAATTGGTGTTGCTATCCCTGCTGTCGTTGCCTTTAACTATTTTGTTACAAAGACTGAAAACTATGTTGTAGAAATAGACAATTCATCATCTGAGCTCATTGATTATCTATTAAAGGAGGCAAGCAAGTAAAATGGGAATGGAAGTAGGCGGGACAAAAAATGTAAAATCAGATATTAATGTTGTCCCTCTTATAGATGTTGTTCTTGTTCTGCTTGTTATCTTTATGGTTGTAACACCAATGCTTCAAAAGGGTGTTGATGTTATTTTACCTAAAGCTAAATATGCAGAAAAGAAGGAAGGGGTAAAAATAACACTGACTATTAAGAGGGATGGCCAGATGTTTCTTGACATGGACAGAGTTCCTAAAACGCGCCTTGAAGATAAACTGACATCGGTCTTTGAGAATAGAGAAGATAAAACGATGTACATAAAAGCCGACCAAACATTGACTTTTGACAAAATAATGGAAGTAATGGATATTTGCACAAAAGCAGGTGTCAAAGAAATCGGCTTAATGACTGAGAAGACAGCTGAAGAATAATTTATTTACTTTGGAAGTTTCTCTGGAGGAAATTAAATATGGGAATGGAAGTAGGCGGCAGAGGGATAAGAAACGAGATAAATGTTGTGCCTCTTATAGACATCGTCCTTGTCCTTCTGGTTATATTTATGGTTATCATACCTTTGTCTCAGAAAGGTTTGGATATAAAACTGCCTGAAAAAACACCACCTAAAAAACAGGAAGAGAAAAAAAAGGAGGAATCAAAAAATCTTGTTGTGAGTGTTAGAGCAGATTCGTCAATTGATATCAATTCTGAACCTGTAGCAAAGGCAGACCTTGAGGATAAGGTGAGAGAAGAACTTGCGGGAAGAGACAACAAAATGATTTTTATCAAAGCCGCAGGGTCTTTAGTATATGGAAGTATAGTTGATATAATAGACATATGTAAAGGCGCAGGTGCTGAGACGATAGCCATAATTACAGAAGGTAGAAAGAAGAAATAATTTTTTTCAAGTCCTTTTTGCTGTCGATTCTGCAATTGACCTTGGATTGGCTAAATAATTTCCTTCCTATTAGGAGGAGGGGATTATTTTTTGCCTGAATAATTTTTTTTGCACCTTTTTTATCGATATCCAATCTGACCGAATGGTATGTTTAAAATATTAGAGGGTTGATTATTCCTGTCTCAGATGAAAAATGAAGATGGAATTTCGGATGCTTCGCTCAACTCGAAGAATGCAGCACTCTTTATTAGTTATTTCTTAACAATCTATACCTTCCTATTCATTCTCTTTGAATACCAAGTGCTCCAATAAAATCGATTTCTGACAAATTGAGACTCGTAGCGACTACCCTCTTGATTATGCTTTCTTCAGTTG
>RFHX01000250.1 GCA_003695725.1 Candidatus Schekmanbacteria bacterium | reverse complement strand
TGAAACCCTTGTCAGTTAAGCATTTTGAAGCATCAACAGAAAATTTTTTAAAATTTTTCTTGACATATTTCATCTTGAAAAAGTATAAGATAAAAAATTTTTTTTAAAATCATTTTCTCGCTGTTGAGTGTGTGAAGAAAGACCGGTAGTTGACGGCAGTAAATTTCAAAAGCAAGAGAATATTCAGAGAGCTTGTTCAGACCCTGATCCTATCATAAATAGCTGTAAAAAATTTTTTTTATATCTTTTATAAAAGGGTCTAATGAAAAGGATTATATATTTATCATTATTCATTCTCTTGTTCGCACTTCTTGGCAGCATTACAGTTTTCTCCTTCTCTTCTGCTCCTGAACAGCCAATCAAATACAGCCATAAAGCTCATATAGATCAAGGACTTGAGTGTGATGAGTGCCATATATATGTAAAGACTCAAACCTTTGCAAGCATTCCTAAAATTTCAAAATGCCTCGAATGTCATGAGGATGCAATAACAGAGAGCAAAGAAGAGGAAAAAATTAGAACCATTGCTTCCAAGGGGGGAGAGCTTCATTGGAAAAGAGTATTTAGACTTCCTTCCCATGTCTTTTTTTCTCATAGAAGGCATGTTGCAGTGGGAAAAGTCGAATGCGTCGAGTGTCATGGGGAAATGTGGAAATTGACAGAACCTCCAAAAAAACCATTGAAGACTTTAGTAATGGAAGACTGTATCAATTGTCATATAAAGAGAAATGTGGCTTGGGACTGTATCGACTGCCATAAATAGAAAGTTATGAAAGATAAAAAAGGCATAAATCGAAGAAGTTTTTTAAAAGGCGCAGGGCTTGTTTCAGCTGCTGCTGTCACAGGATGCCAAAAAATCAAAAATTCGAATAAGGCAATACATAATTTTTTGAATCAGTATGAAGAAGTCATCGTTCCTTACGATGTTGAAACATGGGAAACAACCAGCTGTTCTCTTTGTCCAAGTTTTTGCGGAATCAATGTTAGAAAAATTGGTGAAAGAGTTGTTAAGATTGAGGGCAATCCACTGCATCCTGTCAATAGAGGAGGCATCTGTCCGCGTGGTGTTGCCGGCATCAATCACCTTTATAATCCCAACAGAGTCAAAAGCCCTTTGAGAAGAGAGGGCAGTGGCAATTCTGCTAAATGGATCCCTATCTCGTGGAATGATGCTTTGAAGGAATTGTCGGACAAGCTGATTTCACAAAGGAATGAAAATCCTGCAGGCGTTATGTTTTTGCACAGCATAAGAAGTTCAATATTGGAGAAGAGATTATATCACCATTTTATGGAATCATACGGCAGTCCCAATTACATTCCTTTCAATGATGCCTATGATTGGGATGATGAATGTCAGCTTGATGCAATTTATCTAATGCAGGGGATTTTAAGAAAACCATCCTTTGATATAAAAAATTCCGGCATTGTCCTCTCTTTTTCAAATGACTATCTTGAAAGCTGTGAAAATCTTATGCAGTCGATTAGTTCATACGGATATGCACGCAGAGAAAGAAAAGAGGGCAGAACGAAATTTATTCATTTTGGTACAAGACTTTCATCGACGGCAGCCAGCGCTGATAGATGGATTCCAATAAAGCCCGGGACAGAGGCAATCATTGCCCTTTCCATAGCTTATGTACTCATACGAGAAGACCTATATGATTATAATTTCGTTGCTAAATACTGCACAGGATTTGAAGATGAGGTGTCAAAAGATGGAAAAATAAGGCGAGGATTCAAGTATTGGGTTATGAGCGGTTATGCCCCTGTAGATGTTGAAGAAATAACAGGGGTAAGCGCTGAAGAGATAATTACTGTTGCAAGAGAGCTTTATTCTGCAAGGCCTGCCATTGTCATTGGAAGACGTGATGATATAATGACACAAATGGCTGTGCATAGTTTGAACCTCCTTTGTGGAAGCATAGGCTCCAAAGGAGGAATGATATTTCCCCACCAAATTCCATTGACTCAAATTCCAAAAGTTAAAAAGGATGAAGTCTCTAAAGCTTCCTTTGAAAACAATGACAAATCGTCATCAGGGGCAGAAGGTTTCAATGAAAACAATCCAGCATCAGTGATTTCGAAATTCAAAGATAATGCCAATCCGGTCAAACTTCTCTTAGTGAAAGATGCAAATCCGGTATATTCCTCACCGGCAAGAGATGAATGGATAGAAATATTGAAAAAGATTCCATATAAGGTGAGTTTTTCTTCTGTAATGGATGAGACAACCTCTCTTTGTGATTTAGTACTTCCCGATTGCACTTATCTTGAGAAATGGGGTGGGGCGGCTGTAAATACATCTGAAGGTTATCAAGTTTTTTCGGTATCAAAACCTGTTGTTTCTCCAGTAGTTGATTGCAGGGCAACAGAGGATGTTATACTTGAAGTTTCTTCTAAAATGCCGGTAGGAATATCAAGAAATCTACAGTGGAAAAATCTAAAGGAATACCTTGAATGGTCAATTGAAGGACTTTTTGACGCCGGACGAGGCGATGTAATATCTGAAGAGTTTAAAGGACGGTGGGTTCGGCTTCTTGAGAAGGCAGGATGGAAGGTTCCTAAAAAAATCACAAAGCAGGAATTTGTTAAAGAGGTACTTGAGAAGGGAGGATGGTGGGATCCGATTTTTTATTATAATGAATTGCCGGGGATTATTGATCCAAAAAAAGGTAAAGTGGAATTTATGCCGACCTCTTTGAAGCCGCAGATTGAAAAAATCATTGGTTCAAAAGAAAAGGAAGTTAGAACTAAGTATTCGCGTTTTATTGAAGGAAGGGTAAATCCCTTTTATCCTGACTTGATATCTGAAAGAATCAGTGAGAAGGAAGGGTTATATCTTCATATTTCCAAAACCATATCACTTACTTCTCTTTCACAGCCAAATTCTCCTTGGTTGATGGACAATGCAACTTCAGTAATTTCTGATCGCTGGGAAACTTGGGTGGAAATTAACCCTGAAACAGCAAAGAAGATGAATTTGAAAGATGGGGAATATGTCATTATCGAATCATCAAAAGGAAGAATAAGGGCGATTGTTTCTATTTCAGAGGGAATACATCCTGAAAGTATTGCTATCCCGGCAGGTTTGGGACATAAAGGGAATGGCGAGTGGTCATCAGGCATTGGGAGTAATGCTGTTGATGTTATGATTGAAGAAAGAGACCCTTTGTCAGGGGTTTTACTCCCTGATAGGACAATGGTTAAAATTTATAAGGCATAGGTGAAATATGGCTCGATGGGGAATGGTAATCGATCTTGACAAATGCAACGGCTGTGGTGCTTGTGCTGTGGCTTGTATTGCTGAAAATAATATAGCTCCTTCGAATCCTCAATGGTTTAGGCAGGGCAGATCGATTAGATGGATGGATTATCTGATTGAAAAGGAAGAACATTATCCTGAGGTAAAAAAGAAGATTCTTCCACGGCCTTGCTTCCATTGTGATGAGCCGCCTTGCATAAAGGTATGTCCTGTAAGAGCAACATTTAAAGGGGAAGGCGGGATTGTGGGACAGGTATACCCGAGGTGTATTGGATGCCGCTATTGCACAACAGCATGCCCTTATACTGTTCGTTATTTCAATTGGTTTGTACCTGATTGGCCAGATGAGATGAAGCCAATGTTCAATCCTGATGTTTCTGTGCGTCCTAAAGGGGTTGTTGAGAAATGCACATTTTGCCACCATCGTCTTCAGAAGGCAAAAGATAGGGCTCGGTTTGAGAAGCGTGAAATGAGAGAAGATGATTATATTCCTGCATGTGCTGAAGCATGTCCGGCAAAAGCAATCTATTTTGGAGACCTCGATAACCCTGAACATAAAGTTTTTACTTTGTCTAAAAGCAGACGGGTGAGACGGCTTCTTGAAGATTTAGGAACAGAGCCGAAGGTTTTTTATTTATCAGAAGGTGAATAAGCAATGGCGGAAGAAAATTTGAAATCTAAATTTAAAGATCCTGATGACATACTTCTTGAACCTGTCATAAATACGGGGAAGGGCTTTTATATAACCGTAGGAATTTTACTTGCAGTGATTGCTTGGGCTGCCTTTGCTTATATTTGCCAGTTGAGGTGGGGACTTGGTGTTACTGGTATGAACCGTCCAACATTTTGGGGCGTTTATATTACAAATTTCGTATTTTTTATTGGTATCAGTCATGCAGGGACCTTAATTTCAGCAATATTGAGAATCGCTCAGGCTGAGTGGAGGCGTGCGATAACAAGGTCGGCAGAGGTTATAACGGTAATGGTCTTATTCATCGGTCTTGGGAATGTAATTGTTGACCTCGGACGTCCTGACAGATTGATGAATCCCGTAATCTACGGCAGATTTCAATCACCGCTCATATGGGATTTTGTGAGTATTTCGACCTACCTTACAGCAAGCTCTATTTATCTCTATATTCCACTGATACCTGATATTGCAATAATACGGGATAAGACGAAGAAATTCCGCCTTTTTTATACCATTCTTGCAATGGGGTGGAAGGGCACTGAAAGACAGTGGCGGATTCTTGAAAGGCTGATATCTATAATGGCAATTCTTGTTATACCTATAGCCGTTTCAGTGCATACTGTTATTTCTTATGTTTTTGCAATGACAGTACAGCCAATGTGGCACAGCACGATATTTGGTCCCTATTTTGTTGCAGGAGCAATTTTTTCAGGCATTGCGGCGCTGATTATTGGAATGGCGATTCTGCGAAAGGCATTCAATCTCGAGGCATATTTCAGAAAAATCCATTTTGAATATATGGGAATTCTTCTTCTTGTTATGACGCTTCTGTGGTTCTATTTTACTTTTTGTGAATATCTTACAACCTATTATGGCGCAGAACCTTCCCATATGGCAGTCTTTTGGGAGAAATTCAATGGCCGTTATGCCGCTCCCTTTTGGGGAATGGTTTTAACCTGCTTCATTATCCCTTTTGCAATACTTTGCAACAGCAAAACAAGAACAATAACAGGCACAGTAATCGCTTCTGTTTCCGTGACTATTGGTATGTGGCTTGAGAGATTTTGTATTATAGTTCCAACTTTGGTCAATCCTCGTCTTCCCTATGATAGAGGGTGGTACTTTCCTACTTGGGTAGAATTTTCAGAGCTTGCAGGCTCCTTTGCTGTCTTTCTTCTTCTATATGTGCTCTTCACGAAATTTTTTCCAATGATTTCGATTTGGGAGATCAAGGAAGGAAGAGAAAAAGGTGCCGAAGAAGTAAGAGAGAGGGTTGACAGCTATGTGCCTCATTTTGAAAAAGGCGAAGCAAAAAGTTAGCATTTTAGAGGTGTTTTTGTATGGATGATAAGAAGATAGAAACAATCGCAAAGATATGCCAATTTTTGATACTCATCTTTATGTGGCTTTTTGTAAGCGGGATAATAGCTTTTGTCTTGAATGGTTATTTTTTTGCAAAGGAGTGGCAGGACCCGGCAATGCCATTTGCTAAAATAATTGGAATGGTAGCCATACCCCTGTTTATCATTTTGGGGCTTGTCGTAAGCACTATCTATTTTGGCATTTCTAAAGATAAAAGTGAATAAATTTCATTTATGATAGAGATGAAAATGCAGAAGAAAATTGGACAAAGAAGTTTGAGGATTTTTTTATTTCTACTCATTCTTTCCTTCTCATCCCTTTTGTATGCTGAAACTGTAATATTGAAAGGCGAACCCTCAGCAGGATGGGATGCTTTTTATACAAAGGGATGTATCGCTTGCCATTCCGTTTGGGGTGAAGGTGGAAAGGAAGGTCCTGAGTTGGGCACAGTTAGAGGAAGGCGAGCTGATATTTCAGTTAGTGCTCTTGCAGCAGGAATGTGGAATCATGCTCCAATAATGCTGGAACATAGAATATTGAAGAAAGCCGCAACTGAAAGTATTTCGCAGAAAGAGATGTCAGACATCTTTGCTTTTTTGGTTTTTATGCGCTCTAACATAGAAATAGGCAATTCATCGAAGGGAGAAAAGGTTTTTAGAGAAAAAAAATGTGGAGAATGCCATACTTTGAGAGGGAAAGGAGGAAGAATTGGTCCTGAATTGACTACTTGGGGACGGTATTCGAGTCCAATAGCATGGGCATCTTTGATGCTCAATCATGCCGCAGGTATGAAAAGTGCAATGAGAGATGCCGGAATTAGATGGCCTGTTTTTAGAGGAAGTGAAATGGTTGACCTTGTGGCATATGTAAAGGAAGTAGCGGGCAGTGCAGAAAAGGAGTATCTAAGCCCCGGTAGTCCTTCAAAGGGGAGGAGTATATTTAGAAAGAAGGGGTGTGCCAATTGCCACAGCATATTCGGAAGAGGCGGAGGGGCAGGTCCCGACCTTTCACGCCGTCTCATTGAAAAGGATGCAGAGAGCAGTACAATATCACAGCTTGCAGGCTTGATGTGGAATCATGCTCCGCAGATGATTGCAAGCGGTGCACCTATTGGCAGAGGAAGCCGTGGGTTTACAGCAGAAGAGATGTCTGATTTGATGGCTTACCTTTTTAGTTTGAAATATGTTGAACCAAGAGGTAATGCCTATCTGGGCAAGAAACAATTTGAAGCAAAGAAATGTGTCATCTGCCATACTGTTGGGAAGAAACCGGAAAGCGGTAAGATAAAAATTCCTTTGCCCGGAAGAGAAGTTTCTTCGATTTATATGGCGTGGGCTATGTGGAATCATGGTCCTCAAATGAGAGACAAGATGAAGGAAAAAGGAATTTCATGGCCTCTTATGAATGCTGATGAGTTGAGAAATATTGTTGAATATTTGAAGAAACATTAGTCCCTTTTTTCGCCTGCCTTATTTTTTTTCTTTACAATAAAAAAGTTTTCAGTTTATAAAAAATTAAAATTCCAAAATTTTTTTTGTTCAGTTAAAAATGTTAAATAGAAAAAATATATATTTGATTTTTGCTTTAATTTTATCTTTTTCGCTTCTGCCGTATCTGAGTTTTGCCAAAAGCTTCAGTCTCAATCTAAAAAGCGCCTATGATTTCCGTTCAGCCCGATTCAAGGATATTAGGACTAACGATGTTGACCACGATTTTTTTCAATACATTACTTTTAAGAGTGAAGGTTATGGGCTAGAAAATCTTGAAACCTATGCAAATGGAAGAATAGAGCGCGATATAGATGGCACAGGGATAAAGGACTATTTTCGTGATGTGCGCGATACTTACAGCGGTGATGATAGGATTTCAGATATTTATAGTATTTGGGCTAATTTTAAAAATGTTTTAGGCATATTTGATTCGAAGATAGGAAGACAGTATTTTTATGGTGCAGAATTGGCACATTTCGATGGTGCCTCTATTGATTTCAATAAAAGCAATCTTTTCAACTTATCCCTCTTTGGCGGACGAAGAGTGAGTCTCAGATACCATCCGAGAAAAAAGGGTATTTGGGGTGGAAACTTTGATTTGACAATAAATGAAAAAACCCTCTTTGAAGCACGCTTTGTCAAGTATCTTGATTTTAGTTACGACTTTGCTTTTCATCAGAATGTAACGCGCAATCTTGACCTATCACTGAAATATGCACTCATAAATAACGACCCAAGGAATGTGAGCGCAGAATTTGATTATTTCTTCCCAAAATTATCATCGAATATAAAGATTTCATATTTTAGATTGTTGGGAGGCAGTAATGCCGATGACTATGATTTTGATTATACATCTTCATCCAACAGGGGAAAGGAAGGATATGATGTTGCCCGTTTGAATATCGGTGACTTGGATCCATATGAGGAATTATCGATTTTATGGAACCAGCCCCTTTTTAAAAAATTTGCCTTGGAAGCTTCTTTAACTATTCATGACCTTTTGAACAATAATGAAGGCGATCAATACAATTCAGATTTTCTTGAATTTACTGCCGGTTTGAATTGCAGGGATATAATGCTTGAAGGCAACGACATATTTGTAGAATGGCGTCATTATAAGGATGAAAGAAGTTCAAAGAGATTTGAGACTGAATCGAATGAAGTTAGAGGACAATATTCACAGATGTTAGGCAACAATATTTCAGTTTCAGCAGGCACATTTTATAGGTTTTATGATTATAACCGCAATGTTTATCAGACATATGGCTTTTCAACAGAGATTAGAGGCGAAGTTACTAAGAGGATAAGTTATCTTGTTGCATACTCTTATGAAGAAGATGATGAGCTTGCAGTTCCTTTCTCAAAACTTGATTATTTGCAGGGTGTTAGAGTAGAGCTTGAATTTAACTTTTAGTCGGAGAATTTTAGAATTTTATGGTGATGGAAAAGAAAAAATACAGTGTTGCAGCTCTTTGCTTATCTATTCTGCTTCTGTGTTTCGTTAGCTTTTTTTCTGCCTGCAATGAGGAAGATTCGGGACTAATTTTCCCTCATAGCTTTCATACCAACCCTGATGGTGAAGTTGGGGCAGAGTGCAGTGATTGCCATATGACTGATGTCAATGGACAGAAAATGAAACTTCCAACCCATGAAGAATGTTCTCAGTGCCATGACATAGAAGAAGGAAAGATTGAATCAACAGAATGTAATAAATGTCATACGAGAGATGATAGAAAGGTATTTGTCAAGTTTGTCAAGTTAGCGCCGAAAGATCTCATCTTTTCTCACAAGAATCATACAGATAGAGGAACTGAATGTGAACAATGCCATCCTGAAATTATAAACCGTGAAAAAGTTTCCTTTGCTGATATTCCAAAGATGGAGAAATGTTTTGAATGTCATAATGAAAAAGAGACAAATTGTAGTAAATGTCATTCAGAAATTCGGGAAAATAGAAAGCCAATCGATAATGAACTTTCTATTTCCCATGACCTTTCATGGAAGACACTTCATAGAAATAAGATTGAGGGAAATGAGAAAAAATGTATTCTTTGCCATCAGACATCCAAATGTCAGGACTGTCACTTGAAGAATAAACCTTCTTCACATACTTTGTCATGGAAGCAGGATATACATGGAAGATATGCAACTCAGAATAGAGATAAATGTGCTGTATGCCATCAGGCAGATTTCTGCAGTCGCTGTCATCAGCAGAAACCTACAACTCATTTTGAGCCTAATTGGGTGCCGAATCACAGAGTAGTGGCAAAGAGAAATGCAAGATCCTGTCTTGTTTGCCATAAGAAAGATTTTTGTGGTGTTTGTCATACTATAAATCTTAAAAAGCTTGTTAAATAAAAAAAGGTGAAATGATTAAAAAAACATTTATTGCAGTTAGATTATTTTTCTTAATGCTCCTTTGTTCGACTTTTTTCTTAACCGCCTGTGGTGGTGGAGGAGGCGGAAGTACAAGCAGTTCAGATGAAACTAAAGTTAAAAGTCCTCCCTACTTGGGTAGAAAATATATAGGAAGCAATCGCTGTAAACATTGCCACGAAAGTAAAGGTGATGAATGGAAGAAAACAAAACATGCTTCAGCATTTTCTGATATAAGCAAAAATAATAAAACCTGCTTGCAGTGCCATACAACTGGTTATGATAAAAAGATCAAAAATGGCGGATATGATGAGAATCCTGAAAAGGGATTAGAAAATGTAGGTTGTGAATCCTGCCATAAAGCAGCAGGCCGTTATTCTCCTCATTATACAAGCCGCTCAAGTGCAAGAAAGATTCAATTCAAGCAAACTCTTCTTTCTTTACAAGCAACTACTTGCGGCAAATGTCATACGAAAACAATTTCCGGTTCGCAGTCGAAGGGTCAATATGACCAATGGGTCAATTCCAAACATTCTAAATCTCTGAAGACATTAAAGGGACACAAAGAGTCAGAAGACAGCTGTCTCGAGTGCCATAGTGTCGATGCAATTTACTACAAAGGATCAGTGTCCATTAAGCGAGCGTCAAATCCTATTACCTGTGTGGGATGTCATGATCCCCACAGCAGCAAAAATAAATATCAACTAAGAACTACCGGCAATGCGACTCTTCCGGGAAGCGGTGTCAAATATGCTGCCGAGAATGCCGCAATATGTTTTACCTGCCATAATGACCAGATTGAGGATGTTGACAAAGCAGTGGATTCAGGAGAGGTGCCTGCACATAACCAAGCGCAGCTTTTGGTTGGTACAGGCGGCTATGATTTTGGTGAAACAATTGACAATTCTTTCCATTCAACATTTGCAGACAAATGTTTGACCTGTCATGGATATAGTACGCCCTCAAGTGGCGAAGATGGGCATAATACCATTGGAAGCCATACATTTATGGTCTCAGATGATGATGGAAATGAGCTTCTCAGTGCCTGCGGACAATGCCACTCAGGTCTGACTTCTTTTGATAGGACTGCAAGAGGAGACTATGACGGTGATGGAAGCACAGAAGGAATTCAATCAGAAGTCGATGGATTATTAACGCTTTTAAAAAGCAAAATACTTGAATCCGGCAATGTAACTGAAGATACTGATTCTTTTGGACGCACATTTTTCAAGTTCTCATCTTCAGCCACTGATAATGAAAAAAGAGCCGCCTTCAACTGGCTTTTTGTCAATAATGACAAAAGTCACGGTGTTCATAATGCAGGTTATGCAGTCAAACTTCTTCAACTTTCCTACAAGAATCTGACCGGCAGTGATGTTCCCGGTGCTGACATAAGATAAAGAAAAATATTGACAAAAATGACATAAAAGGTCATATCCTTCTTCATATCCTGATGATGAGGAAAAAAAATGAAGAAGAATATCGTTCCTGTTGTTCTCTTTCTGATTATAATTCCCGCCTTTTTCTTCTTTTCAATAAAGCTTCAATCGTCATTGGAAAAGGATTTGGTCGAACGATATGGAGAGCAAAAACTTCAAATTGCTGAGCAAGTATCCCGCGCTATTGAGAAGTATTTTTTTTCATTGAGCCGGAATATTGAACTTATGAATGTTCTTTATAGAAATGGCTGGGTAGATTTTTCTTCCAATGATGATTATTTGAAATTTGTATCAGCGTATTTTCAAAAATTCAAGTCTGTTTCCTATATATTTGCTGTTAGAGGTGAAAAAATAATCTTCAAGCCCTTGATTCCATTAAATCAGGGAATGAATTTGGATTTTTTCAAGGAGAAGATAAGAGAATCATTAAAAGATTACACAAAAAATTACAACAAATTCTATGTTAAAAACAATAGGTTCATAATAGTTCTTCC
>RFHX01000249.1 GCA_003695725.1 Candidatus Schekmanbacteria bacterium | reverse complement strand
TTTATTCGACTATCTTTATCATAAGTTAAGTTAATATTACCAGCTGAAACTAATTTTCCTTCTAAATTATATGAATAACTTTTTGATACATTGCCTGAAATAGACATCAACTTGTTGCCGTCGTAAGTATAGTTTTGGATTATACCGTTTAAAATAGATTGTGTGCGATTTCCCACTGAATCATAATAAAAAGAAATATTCCCAAAGGGGCCTGTGGAATTTGTCATTCTCCCGAATGCATCATAAGTGAAGGAATAATTTTGTCCTACATTGAGTGTATCAGTAATAAAGGTTATATTGCCGTCGATATCCCTTGAATATATTAAATCCAAAACCTTAGTGTTGTCTTGCTTTTGAATAGAATGAGAATTTATACGGTATTGGCTGTCATATCCAAAAATTTCAGTTAGTTGGGAAGGATATGAAATAGATTTTATTTTGTCATCTGCGCCGCGCGTTATTGAAATATCGATTGTTGTGTTGTCTGCTTTCTTTATTTCTATAGTATCTGGGTATTCCCAGCTTCCGATATAACTGTAAAAAACCGATAATCCTGATGGATAGTCGACTTTTGTGATACGTCCATTATCATCATATGAATATCCAATAGAAAATGTCTTTCCATCGACTGTGGATTCTTCTTTTGTTATATTCCCATATACATCATACTGATATCTAAGTGATTTATTTTCGTCTGAGACGGAAGTTAGTCTTCCTTTTCCATATGTTGACAAAGCTTCATCGTATTTCAATGTTAGTGATTTATTTTCATCGATATAATCAACTTTGATGAGACGCCCTAAAGCATCATAGGAAAAATGTCTTTCTCTTCCGAAAGCATCTTTCATTTTTGCTGGAAGCATCAGTGCTGAATATGAAAATATCTTTTCTCCTCTTTCAGCTGAATTAATATTTAAAATCCTTCCAAGGTCATCATATTCAAATGATGTTTCATTGCCTATTGAATCAGTAATACCTATGATGTTATCTAAGTTGTCATAAGTGTAGTTTGTAGCAAGATTGTCACTTGATGGATATTCTATAATTTCTTTAAGACGAAGAAGCGAATCATATGTGTATGCCATTGAATATTGACCTTCGGGAAGAGATGCCTGCCGATATTTATCAAGAAGAAGCGAAGTTGCAAATTCAATTTTTGTGTTTGAGTTGGAAGCATCAGGATAGATGTATTTAAGCTCGTTTTTATATCCATACGAATAACTTTCATTTAACACCGTTGTTCCATTTTCATCTCCTTCTTTGATTTCAAAAGAAATTAGATTTCCTTCGCTGTCATATGAAAAAATTGCAGTTTCCAATACACTTGATTGAATATCAGGGCCCTTTCGAAGTTTTGCTATCTTCAAATCTCCTAATTCATTATAGAAATATTCGATAATGTTGCCTTCGGGAAATTTTTCATAATGCAATACGCCCCCCGGATAATAATTGAATTGCCACAAAGCAGTGTCCTTTTGTATTTCAATAAGATTTCCTGCGTTATCGTAAGATAGGATAAAGAATGTTCCATCGGGCAAAGTGATTTTTCCTGCATTACCATAGATGTCGTAATCATCATAAATATATTTATTCCCTAATGGGTCAGTTATCGATTTTAAACGGTAGCGGTTAAAAATCTTTGTATCATCGCTGGCATAGTAATCGAAAGTTGTGATATCGGATAAATCATTACGCCATCCATCAAATGATGTCAGCCGAGAATAAGAATCATAGGATAATGTTGCTCTGTACTGAAAAGGTATGATATTTTTCTGCAAGTCCTTTGTGAAACCTTTCAGTATTATTTGATGAATCAAATTGGTTGGGTTTTCATTATAGTTTGGATCTCCATCATTGTCATAATCAGCAATGAATTCTCTAAAATTATTAGGGAAAACACTTGCTGTTTTTACTGATAGAGGTACTTTCATTTCTGGGTGATAGGATAAATAAATTGACTGTTCCTCAGAGCTTCCTTTCCCGTGACGGATTAATTGAGGGTTGCCAAAATTATCGAAGTTTTCAAATGAAGTAATGTTACCATAAGAGTCTTCTTCTTCAATTATTCTCCCAAGACTATCATTCGTATATGAATAATACGGCGATGTGCAGGTTGAACAGGTATTGCCGGTCGTATGTTTAAGAAGTCCAGTGCGGTTTATCGATTCGTAATGAAAGTAGGTGTCTACTCCTTTTGTATTTGTAATTTTTGTATACCAGTGATCGGTATTGTATTCTAAAAAAGAAAAATGTTTTCCATCGTCATCTGAAAAAGAAACTACACGATCTTCTGTGTCATATGTATAGAGATGGATTCTTCCGTCTTTTGTTGTTATTTTAGTTATGTTGAGGTTGTCGTTAGGATCATTATATTCGTAGGTAGTCGTTGAATTATCAGGATAAGTAGCTGAAACAAGACGCCCTAATGAGTCATATGTATAAGAGACAAGGGTAATGGAGTGTGAATCTTCTGTAATAGATGTAATTCTTCCGTTTGAATCATAATTAAGCGAATAATGCCTATTCAATGTGTCATATATTTTTATAAGCTGCCCGTTGATGTCATATTCTAATTCAATGTGGTTTCCCTCGGGGCTGATTATAGATAAAAGTTCACCTGAACTTCCAAATAAAAATAATTTTCCCTCGTCGTCTTTATATGTGAATGTTGAATCTCCATTGTCTTGTAAACTCATTTGAGATGGTTTTCCTGAAAGATGATAATATGAGGAGGAAGGTGAATCTTTATAAAAGTATAGACTTCTTCCTTTTTGATTTACGAGGCGAACAACATTGCCATCTTGAAGAAAATCCAAATGTGCAGAGAAGCTGTGACTCCATCCCCAACCAATGGGTGTTCCTGATTTTAAGGAAAAATAGCTTTGAGAGTACTTTGTTGATGACGGTGCATTTCGCCCTATTTCTGTGAATTCAGAAAAGATAGTACTTTCATTTGATTTATCAACAGGCACTGAAACATCTGTTGCAATTGCAGGTATCTGCTGTCTTGATGAATAGTCCCGTTTAAATTCGAAATCCAAATTTATTCCTTCAATTTTAAAGTCTCTTTCTTCAATAGTCATTTCACCATTGAGAATATTTACCGGTTCACCAACTTCATTTTTTTTCGCTGAGCAAATGTCCGTATCTTGTGGAGGGATTGATAGATAAGCATTGCATCCTTCTTTTGCCATATTGACAACAATGGAAGCTTGGTCAGAACTGTATGAGCCTGCAGAACCGCACTTATAACAATCTTTCGTTAACAAACGTGCTGAGACAGAGACAGCAACAATGTTAGTATCTCCATGCATTAGGGTAGTATAGGAGGTTTGGTCTTTAGAAAGATGAAGAATGGTAGTGCCTGAGCTAACGCATTGCCTTTTTGTAACAATTGTTAAATCATATCCAAGTAAGCGGTCGATTTCATTGTTACAGCAGATTTTAATCGAGTGGTAAGCATCCCAACTGATTTGAATTTTCTTTTGCGCATTTCCATATAAATCAAAGGTGGGGACAACAGTTGCGGTTAGTCCTGTAGGAGGTGGATCTGATGCAATGGCGGAGTAGGAAATGGATATTAGAAAAAGAAAGATGGAAACAAAAATAGAAAATTTCTTATTCATTGAAATCTCCTTTTTTTGATTTTTTGATAAAAAACTAAAAGACAAAAAAAGTCAAGTATTATTTAAAAAAATATAAAAAAAGCAAATAAAACAGATTCGCTAATCTATTCAAGTGGAGTGATATGAAATATGTGTGTAAGGATAACAATTACACTCAGAATATGACATTTAGGGATAGAGGATGGTTTGATATTATGAAAAATAATCAAATGAAAATTGAACTAACGAAAGTCAAACCTTTTTAGAACTGTTGCTGTTTAAAACCATTAGCACAACCATAATTGTTAGAAAAAGAGTTACAAAGGGCAGGAGTATTAATGAGCTTAATAAAAGTAAAAAAAGTTTGGATAGTGACCAGCAAATTTTATAAAGCAAAAAAATAGAATTTAACTCGTATTCAGAAACAGAATCATCGATGCCAACAATTTTGCGCATATTGGATGCAAATGCGCATACTTCAGTAGTGAGGTTCGATTCATTAATAGTGCCGGAGTAAGGCAAAAACAGAATATTATCTCTGTAATCTCTGAGTTTTTTCAATAGTTCTGCAAATGAGTTAAAATTTTCAGTTGAAATGTTTGATAATCCACCATCAGCGGAATTATTTTTAATGATACTTTGGTTGGATTTAAGAAGAATAACTATCTCGTTTTTTTGCAGATCGAGACTTTTGACCAATTTGTTTATATTTAGATATTCAGAATCTTTGACAATAAAGAGGCACTTATCTTTATCTGTTATTATTTCTTTTGATTTAATTCTGCGGCATATTTT
>RFHX01000248.1 GCA_003695725.1 Candidatus Schekmanbacteria bacterium | reverse complement strand
GAGCTTATTGCTAAAAAGGGGTTGCGAAAAAATAACGATTTAACTCCAAAGACAGGAGAAATGGAAACAGAATCTTCTTTGATTGACAACGATTTCTCGGAAGGGGTGGTGGATATAGGTAGTGGAGAAAGCGGAAAGAATAGATCAATTGGAGTGGAATTATTTACATCGCAAATCATTAAAAAATTCGAGATTTATATGAGTAGTAATTTTGATTTTTCTTTGAGTTCTTTTTTCTCTTTTAAAATATATTCAAGAGATAGAATTGGTGAAAAATGGGTATTGGTGAAATTTGCTAAAAATCCATCCTATGACAGAACGAGCAGAAAGTTTGTCATTAATATTCCGGGAGACTTGGAGGCAACTTTTATAAAGGCCGTTGTTGTTGATAACAGCACATCTGAAGCCTTTGTAAGTGAGGCAAAAGTTTTAGGTCCTGCAGGTGCCGGACAAGAGAAGAAGATAGTCTCTACATCGAGCGTTCAAACAATCAATGCAAATTTCTCCATTTCTCCTACTGAGTATCTTATTTTTGGGTTTAACATTGACAGGACTAAAAGTAAAAACGCCTCTCCTACGAGACTCCAAAGAAATGGGACTCAAACATGGCGTCTCTCATTCAATCCAAATAAATACTTAGATATCAATGCGAGTTTTCAACAATCTTTTACAAAGTTTGAAAGACAAGAAGCAGATGACACAAGCAATAATATTTTAACCTTAGGATATGCGATGGCACCCCTTGAAACACTTTATACAAGCATAAATTATTTGATTAATCAAAGTGATATTGAATCGGAGGAAGTCTCGAGAAATAAAACATTCAACTGGAATTTAGAAGCCAAGATATACAGAAATCTCGATTTTCAGTTAACTTATACAGACACAAGAAATAAATCATTTACGGATGGAGCAAAAAATAGGGTCGATACGGTTTCTATAAATATGAATTCAGATTTAACTGACAGACTACAGGGGATTTTTGGTTATACCTGGCGCGAATCAAAAAGCTATGGTAAAAATGAGCCGCGTCTTGTATTTTCAAATGATATGTTTCTTTATTTTACTTATACACTTAGTGGAAATTTCAATTTGAATGCACGCTATAATTATCAAAATAATCAAGAAATGGATAATTTTCAGCAGTCATATACTATTGATTGGGTTATAATACCTCGTTTATCTGCTTTTATATCATATACAAGAGATACAGAGGATTCCGATATTACGAATGTCAATACTTCAGAAAATATGATTTATGAACTTAGATGGTATGTAAATCGTTATATGGATATACGATTAAGTTATCAGCTTTCGAGAAGCTTTGATAACACTGAGAATACAAGATATTTTGTTCAAGGAAATATAAGGTTTTAAAAATAGTGGGAAGGATTATGATTAAAAAAACAAAGAGTGAAAAATTGGTAAAAGGTTTTTTATGGGTTGGTGCTTTTTCCTGTTTGCTGCTTTTTCTATCTTGCACATCTATTCCGACAAATTACATCAATCCAAACTTTGACTTTAGTTTGGTGCAGAGAATTGCAGTACTTCCAATTGAAAATTTCACACAAGACCAAAATGCAGGCGAAAAAATTAGAAGAGTTGTAATCAATGAAATTCTTTCATCTCAATATGTAGAAGTTGTTGAAGTTGGACAGGTAAACAGAGCTATCAAAGAAGCTAAAGTGGAAGATTTATTCAATATGAGCAAAGAAGAATTTAAAAAGGTTGGGGAATTGACAGGAGCTCAAATTCTCATCAAAGGCTCGGTTGAGAATTATGGTGCTACAAATATTGGAGGCGCTTCAATTGCAGAAGTTTCGGTTTCTCTGTCAGCCATTGATGTGAGCAGTGGAGAAGTTGTTTGGTCAGCTAGCGGCTCGAAATCAGGTGCAGGAATTGTTGAGAAGATATTTGGTATTTCGGGACCTTCGATTTCAAGTGTTGCAAGAAAATGTATCAGTGACTTAGTATATACACTTTTTGAATAACAGGTTTAAAAAAAGAGAAATTAAAGAAATGTATAAAAAATTAGCAAGTTTTCTCTTTTTGATTGTTTTTTTCCCTTTATCTTCAATTTGTTGCTGGGGGCGGTGAACAATACTGGACAATAAAAAAATGGTGATACTTCCCTTTGAAAATATAGGTGGTCAACAAGTTGGCTGGGATTTCATACTTGACAAGATTAAAAGTGTTCTTGTTGAAAAGGGATATGCGGTTATATCAGGCGATGAGATAGAGCCGTATCTTCTTGAAGATAGGATTAGAGATACATCAAATGTGAGCCAAGAGTTTATTTCCAAGATTGGAAAACTTACAGGTGCTGCATATGTTTTGGTTGGAATGATAGATATTGTTGTCGTTTCAGAGGAAAATCCGCAGTTTGGTCTTTCTGCGCGCGTATTATCTGCAGAAGATAGTTCAATCCTTTGGGCTGATTATTTAGGTAGTACTGGTGACAGTACAAAAATGATTTTAGGATTGGGAAATATCAAGTCGCTTAAGAAGTTGATAACGAAGGTTGTCAAAAAAGTTTTTGCATCAATTCCCTCTGCAGGTAAAGCTTTTTTGAGAAGAAGTTTTTTACATCGTCTAAGCTTTGCAAGATTTTTTCCTAATGTTGATTATTATTATTCGAGTGATTTTCTAAAAAAAGTAAAGAATTTTAAGATTGCAGTTCTACCCTTTGAGAATTTAAGTGAGAGAAGAGGTGCCGGTAAAGTCCTTCGCGATATTTTTTTGGTTTCGCTTTTCAAGTATAGCACCTTTGAAGTAATTGATTCCGGGAGAGTAAAAAATGCAATTGTCAAGTACAAGGTTTGGCCCTATGGGGGAGTGGATATTGAGGGATTGCAAAAAGTTAAAGCCGCATTAGATGCTGATGCAGTGATAGTAGGTGTAGTTGAGGATTACAATGAAGGATTGAGAAAAAGAGGGGTTACATCATCGCCTGAAATTTCTGTTTACGCCCGAATGATTGATACTAAGGACGGTAAAATTATCTGGACTTCAGAGGATTCTGCTAAGGGAGAAGACACTCAGATTGTCCTTGATTTTGGAGTTATAAAATCGGCTGTAGAGCTTGCTAAACATATTACACGGAAGATGGTCTTTTCTATGAGGTAAAAAGAATGAGGAAAATAGGATTAGTTATTTTATTGATTACAATTTTGATTGCAGGTTGCAAAACGCCTTCCTATTGGTTGAAGGAAGCTCCTATAGCTGAAGTTAATGGAGATATTATTACATTTGAAGATATGAAAAGAAGCTTTGAGAAAGGACACGGAGGACATGGTGCTTTTTTGGAAGATTTAACGATGAATAAGCAATACCTTCAAAAAGTTATAGATAAACAATTGTTAGTGCAGGAAGGGTTGAGAATAGGTCTTGATGAGGATGAGGATATTCAAGAAATAATAAAAAATTCCAGAGATTCAAAGCTTGTTGAGGAGTTTTATACAAATGAGATTGTGAAAAAGGTCAATGTTTCTGAAGATGAGATAAAAGATGCTTTTGAAAAGAGCAAAAATCTTTATAAAGTCCTTTATATCCTTGTAGAAAATGAAGAGGAAGGGAGAAAAGCCCTTGAAAGAGTCAATGAAGGAGAAGATTTTGAAAAAGTGGCAAGTGAAGTTTCTATTCATGAATCAAAAGCACGAGGTGGTAAGCTCGGATTTGTTATGTGGGGTGTGATGAATGAGGAGATTGAAAATGCCCTTCTTGGAATGAAGGAAGGTGAGATAAAAGGACCTTTCAAAACAGAAGACGGATGGGCAATTGTCAAAGTGACGGCTGTAGAGCCGCAGGATAAAGTGGAATATGAAAAGGTCAGAGATGAACTTAGAAATAAGGTCTATAAAAGAAAATTAGAAAAACTAAAAAAGAGTTATTTTGAGGATTTAAGAAATAAATATAATGTCAAAATCTACGATTCAATGATAGAGCCTATATTCCTTTCTGATGATAATGAAATCATAGAGAAAAAAAAGGATGAGGTATTAGTATCAGCTGATGGATTCCAATTTACCGTTGAAGATATCAGAAAGTTGATAAATTTTAAAAAACTTAACCGTTATCCTAAAACGCACAGGGCTGACCTCATAGAAGACCTTATCAATAATAAAATAGATAATAAGCTATTAGTTTTGGAGGCAGAGAAGAAAGGATATGACAAAAAACCTGAAATTTTGAAATACGAAAAAAGAATAAGAGATTCACTTGTCGGACAAAAACTTCTTGCAACGGTCATTGCGAGGGATTTGGAAGTCAGTGAAGAAGAAATGAAAGATTATTATGAAAAGCATAAAGATAAATATATTTTGCCTGAAAAGGTTTTGTTGAGTGCAATTTTGGTAGATGATGAAAATAAAGCTAATGAAATAAAAAAGAAGCTTGAAGAAGGCGCTGATTTTGCAGAAATAGCAAAAAAGGAATCAAAGGATGCATCTGGTGTCAATGGAGGGCAAGTAGGATGGTTTGCAAAGAATGAATTGAGACCTTCTGTCGTGGGTAAGATTTTTGACCTCAAAGAGAATGAGATTATGTTAGCCAAAGAAAAGGAAGGATATTACATATTAAAGGTAACAAAGAGACAGGAAGAGAGACAGCTTGGGTTTGATGAAGTCAAAGATAGAGTTAGAAATGATGTTTATAAGAAGAAATATAATGACAGAGTCAAAGAATGGACAAGTAAATTGAGAGAAAATGCTGAGATTGACATTCATAACTGGAATCTCAGAAAAGCGACCAAGGTTTATATAAAAGAGAATTATGAAAGAAAAGAAAGGATGAATAAAAAGGGGGGCGGACATTAAAATGAGAAGATACTTGAGAAAATTCGAAGGTGTTGCTGTCTTAATTGTAATTTGTGTTGGTCTTTCTTTAATAATTTCTTCCTGTAGTGGAGGGAAAAGGAGAAGAGCAAAAAGATTTGCTCCTAAATCCTGCGTTGACCAAGGGTGTCATCCATCAAAATTGGCCGAGTATAAGTCAAAACCGGTAATTCATACCCCATTGGAAAATAAAAAATGTGAAGTATGTCATAAGAAACATGGCCTTGTAGGGGCAGTTGTCCTTGTAAAAGACAGAGAAGATGAGCTTTGTTTTTCTTGCCATAATGAAGAGAAGATTTCTATTCAGAATAAAAAATATTCCCATAAGCCGGTGAAAGAAGGGGAGTGCTTGAAATGCCATACACCCCATTCTTCAGATAGCAAGGCATTGCTTGCAAAGAGTGAATTGGAAACTTGTTTTGAATGCCATAGCAGGGAAAATTTTGAAGGCAATGTAATTCATGAACCATTGAAAAAATCCTGTTTAGATTGCCATAATCCACATTCGTCTGATAACCTGTATGCATTAAAGACAGATAAAAGGTCAATATGTCAAAACTGCCATGATCCAGCAAGTGCTCGGATAAAAGATAAACATTACGGCTATTCATTGAAGGGCACAGATTGTACAACTTGCCACACGCCTCATGCTTCTGATAAAAAAGCGTTGCCGAGAAAATATTTTCATCCTGCAATGGAATTCAATAATTGTAATGTTTGCCATAATGAACGCACTTCACCAGATCCTCTTGGTGTGAAAAAGGAGCAGCCTGATTTATGTTTGCAGTGTCATTCTACTGATAAAGTAAGTGAGGCAAAAAGAATAACTAATGCAACATATAATAAAAAAGTTGTTCACCCTGCTTTTTCAGATGAAAATTGCACTCTTTGCCATTCTCCTCATGCAAGCGACTATCCGGGTAGATTTATTGGCAGACAGATAGATGTGTGTTTTCAGTGCCATGATGATATACAGGAATTCTATGAAAAGAAATTTTCTCATCTAAAGATAGAGGATATTGTTTGTAGTGATTGTCATGAGCCCCATTCGTCAAATAATCAATTTAGACTTCGTGAGCCGGGCAATGAAGTATGTTTTCAGTGTCATGATGATAAGAAAGACATACTTGAAAATGCCCAGACAGTCCATCCGGGTTATGCAGACGAGCTTTGTACGACCTGCCACAATCCTCACGGTACTGATTATCCAAGTTTTGTCAAATCTGATTTAAATACATTATGTTTTGAATGTCATGATACTGAAGGGTTTGATAATATCTTTAAACATAAACCTGTAAGAGAAGGAATGTGTACTGAATGCCATAATCCTCACGGAAATAATAACACTTCTCTTTTGAAAGAATATCCTCCTGAATTATGTAAAAAGTGTCATATCAAGCTTTTTGCAAGAATGCAGGGACTTGAACAGCGTCATCCGCCATTTGATGATGGAGAATGTCTGACTTGTCATCTCCCTCATTCGAGTAAAATTAGTTCAAGTTTGCTTTCTGAAACAATGCCGCAGGTATGTGACCAATGCCATGATATTTTATCTGAAGAAGCAAGTTCGAAGAGTTTCCATCCTCCGGTAAAAGATAGCTGCGTACTCTGCCATGACCCGCATGGAAGTGAAAAAAGTAAGCAGTTGAAGGCGGAAGGTAAAGATTTATGTTTGAACTGTCATACTGAAAAGAGAAAATTGCTTGAGAATAAAGATGCAACAATTCATACAGCAGTAGCCGGAGGCGAATGCCTTGATTGTCATCTACCGCATTATTCAAATTCGTTGAAACTTTTACAGCAGGATGTACCTGACCTATGTTCTAACTGCCATGACTTTGAAGATGAATATCTCAAAGAAAAGCATAGGTATATTGATATAAGCGAAAGCCTCTGTACAGGATGCCATGATCCACATGGTTCAATGGACAGGAAACTTTTTAAAGCAAATAAGCATAAGCCCTTTGCTGAACGGTCGTGTGACCAGTGTCATGAAACTAATCAATAATTGTTGAGGAGTGAGATATGAAGATAAAAAGAATTTTGCTAAGACTATCTTTATTTTTAATATCGTTAATTTTAATTTTCTTTTTAAGTGGCGGAGTTTCCAATGCAAAGGTTAAATTGAAGAGCAAAGGTTCAAAATTATGCTTTAAATGTCATAAAAAGATGGCATTGAAACTTAAAGCGAAAAAATATTTGCATAATCCTGTTGCAGCAGGGCAATGTGAAAAATGTCACAATCCTCATACTTCTGTTGACCCTAAACTTTTGAAGGTAAAATCTGATGAATTGTGTCTAAGCTGTCATACTGAGAAAAAGAAGGAGTTTGCTAAAAATACGGTGCATCCTCCTGTAAGGGAAGGAAATTGTTTGGGCTGTCATGACCCTCACGGTTCATCATATAGGTTTTTTCTAAAAAATACAGGAAGCAGTCTTTGTTTTTCCTGCCATATAGACCTTAAAATGAAGAATATGGAATCTAAACATCCTCCCTTTAAACTTGGACAATGCATCAAATGTCATAGGCCTCATGCATCAGCAGAACGGTCACTGCTAAGAAAGGCGCCAAAGAATCTGTGCAGGTCCTGTCATAACATAGGCAGCAGTGCTCTTATTTCAAAACATTGGAAAGTAAATCTAAAAGAAGTGAACTGTACTTTATGCCATGACCCTCATGGTACACAGAACTTGAAGCTTGTTAAGGATGTTGTGCATCCTCCTTTTGAGGACCGTGAATGTGATGCATGCCATTCAAATCTTGCAAAAGATCCGAGATTATTTGTCGAGGAAGGAAAGGATTTGTGTCTGCAGTGCCATGGCGAAATGGAGGAAGTTTTTAACAATAGTGATATTCATCCTCCTGTTGCACAGGGTAAATGCATATCCTGCCATACACCACATGCATCAAGTTTTAAGAAATTGCTTGTAGATAAAGAAAGATATATGTGCCTTAATTGCCATACCGAGAAGAAAAAACAGTTTCAAAATGCAAAATATTCTCATCCTGAAAAGGCAGGAGGAGGAAAATGTACAATTTGCCATACTCCACACTCTTCTCAGCAGAAATATCTATTTAAGAAAGAGATACTTTCGGTGTGTACAGGATGTCATAAAACTCAAGGAACTTTTACTCATCCTGTAGGTGTGGGTGTTATTGACCCAAGGGATAAAAAATCACAGGTTACCTGTGTCTCTTGCCATGAGGTGCATGGTTCTAATTATGAATATTTCCTGAGAGGAGATAGAAAAAGAGACCTTTGTGTGATGTGTCATCAGACGGCGATGTAGTCTTAAAAAAGATGGGATCTTGGTGATGAAAGAGATTATTGAACATCTTGACAATTAGAAGAAATATCTTATAAAATCAAATTAATAGTTCTATTTATTCAATAGGCGAGTCTTATATGACTCGCCGATTTTACTTTTAAAAGAATTCTTCAGAAGATTTTAAGTAATGGTTTAATTTAAGAAAGATAAAAATGTCTCTTTTCCCTTTTTTTTCTAAAGACATAGCTATAGACCTTGGGACTGCAAATACACTTATTTTTTTAAAGAGCAAGGGCATAATAATAGACGAACCTTCTGTTATTGCTCTTGACAAAAAAACGATGAAGCCCGTGGCTTATGGTAAAGAGGCAAAGAAAATGTTGGGAAAATCTCCATCTTCAATTGAAGTGATAAGACCTATCCGTGATGGAGTTATTTCAAACTTGGAAGCAACTTTACTGCTTTTAGAATATTTTATTCAAAAAGTTTATAATAGAAAATTTTTTATTAATCCAAGAGTTGTTATATCAATACCTCTCGGTATAACATCAGTCGAAAGGCGAGCTCTTAAAGAATCGGTAGAGGAAGCAGGAGCAAGCGAAGTTTATATCATTGAACAACCAATGGCGGCAGCAATTGGCGCTGGATTAGCCGTGCAAGAACCGGCGGGTAATATGATAGTTGATATAGGAGGAGGTACAACTGAAGTGGCTGTTATAGCTCTTGCAGGAATAGTAAGTGGAGATTCATTAAGAATTGCAGGCGATGAAATCGATACTGCTATTATAAATTTTGTAAAAAATAAGTATAATATTCTTATTGGGGAGCAAATGGCAGAAAGAGCAAAAATAAAAATCTGTTCAGCAGTTAACAGAGAAAATAACAATGAAATGGAAATAAAAGGCAGAGATTTGACAGAAGGGCTTCCGGCAACAGTATTGGTAAAACGAGAAGAGATAAAGGAAGCAATAAGAGAGACGCTATCAATTATTGTAAATTCTGTACTGCAAACATTGGAGAATACACCTCCTGAATTGGCGGCTGATATAGTCGATAAGGGAATTTATCTCGCAGGAGGAGGAGCTCTGTTAGATGGTATTCATGAACTTATGAATGAGGAAACAGGATTACCTGTTTATACTGCAGAAAATCCTTTGTCTGCTGTTGCCCTTGGAGCGGGAAAGGTTCTTGATGAAATAGATTTGCTAAAGGAGATCTCTTTATAATAAAAGTTAGATTTAGGAGAGTTTAGTAAAATGGAAAGATTAATTCACTGCAGAAAGTGCGGCAAGTTGATGAAAAGAGAACTTGTTGATGGATGGAAAGCGAAAATTGTTTGTAGTTGTGGATTTTCTGAATTTCAAGTGCTGTATGGTTCAACACGTTCTCTTGCTCCTGTACTTGGTAAAACTAAAGTAAGCAGGGTTAAGGATTCTAAAAATGACCTCAAATTGCAGTACGAACAGAGTCTATCAGAAAGAGAGAAAGAAGAACTGAATATTATTAGAGAGGTTTTATCTCTATTAACTTCAGGAGAAAAAGGCGCATATTTTATAAATTTGCTTCTTGATAGAATTTATGAAAGGATGAATGCAAAGACTACATCTTTCTATCTGTTAGAGTCCGGAAACTTGATTCTTAAATATGGAAGAGGGATAAAAGAAGAATTTATCAATAAACTGAGTCTTAAAATAGGGGAAGGTATTACAGGTATAGCCGCAGAGGAAAAAGAAATAGTTATCATTGAGGATATATCGGTGGATAAAAGATCAAAGAAGATTGAAGGTATGGACGAAGAAACATTAAAGGCAATGGTCGCAATTCCTTTATTGTATGAAAGCCATCTTCTTGGAGTCCTGAATCTTAAAGTATCCAATAGACAGTCATTTCATAATGATGAAATAGTCTTTTTAACGATAATGGCAAATTTGCTTACTCTGGCAATTCATCTTCAGGAGAAAATAAACTAAAAATTGTTTACTCATTATGTTTGCAAATGGATATCAGACAGCTTTATTGCGGATTGTAATTACTGCAATTTTATCAGGAATAATCGGGCTTGAAAGAGAAAGAAGAAACCAGCCAGCAGGATTCAGGACACATATTATTCTGGGAATTGGTTCAGTTCTGACAATGCTTGTATCCACTTATATGGCTGACATATATCCTCAACATACAAATGACCCGGCAAGAATTGCGGCACAAGTTGTTACAGGTGTTGGTTTTTTAGGTGCAGGTGCAATCTTAAGGTTTGGTGCAAATGTAAAGGGATTGACAACTGCGGCTAGCCTGTGGACTACAGCAGTCATAGGGTTGGCAATTGGCTGTGGATTTTATTTTGGTGGAATTGTAGCAACATTTATCATAGTTGTTGCGCTTACACTTTTAAACAAGGTTGAAAAATATTTATTGGGAAGCAAAGGGGATAAGAGTCTGATTTTGTCTGCTATAGAGTCATCCAATCTGCTTGGAGAAATAGAAGAGGCACTTGCAAGCGAAGGAATATCAATCTTAAATATAAAATTGTCTAAAAATATAATAAGCAAAGAAGTTGATATCAATGCAGTAATAAGAATTTCTCCTGATATTGACCCAATGAGTATTCAAAAGCGATTGTATGATATTGAAGGAATAACAGAGGTTGAGATAAGATGAGTTCGCTTCTTTTAATTGGAACAAGCAATTTCCTCGTTTCCCTTGTAAATGGGTTAAAATCAGAGCGGAGAAAGGTTGTTGTCTTCTGCCCAAGCAAAAAAATAAAGAAGAAAATAATTCAAAAGGGCTATGATGTCATAGAAGGAGACCCTTTTGTTCAAGCGAATTATTCAAAGATTGATTTAAATGATGCAACGGAAATAATAGTTACAGGAAAGAATATTAAAAAGTTAAAGCCTCTTTTGAGTTATCTCAATGAAAAGAAAAAGCAGTCAGCACAGCTGATACTTGCATTGGAAGAAAGTGATATTTCAGAAGAGGAAAAAAGGGAAATAAAGGCAAATAAGATAATTTCACTCTCAGATTTAATTTCGAAGGATTTTTATATTGAACTAGGGAAATACAATAAAAGAAGAAATATAGAGAGACTCCTTTCAACGATAAATGAAGGCGACAATGTACTAATTTTGACACATGACAATCCTGACCCAGATTCGATAGCATCTGCTCATGCTCTTGAATATTTTCTTAAAAAGGCAAGGAAGGTAAAAACTACAATTGCTTATGGAGGAGAAGTTGGAAGGGCTGAAAATTTGAATATGATAGATATCTTGAATATCAAGATGAAACCCCTTAGAGATGTAAAGGTGGAAAAATTCAACAAAATTGCTATGGTTGAAACATATCCCGGCGGAAATAATTCTTTTGATGAAAATATCACTCCCTCTATAGTAATCGACCATCACCCGCAAAAGAAAAAATATAGTGCGGCTTTTATAGATTTAAGAACAGATATAGGCGCAAATTCTTCCATACTTGCTGAATATTTTATTCATTCCCGTTATAAAATGAATAAAAGAGTGGCAACGGCTCTCTTGTATGCCATCAAGACAGATACAATGTCGTTGAATAGAGGGAGTACACCTTCTGATATTGAAGCATTTTCTTATCTCTATACACAGGCGGATATAAATCTTTTAAAGAAAATCGAACAGCCATCTTTGACAATAGAAGAATTTGATGCCTTTGGAAGGGCAATCCAGAATAAAAAAATAGTCAAAAATGTTTTTTTCTCTACTATAGGCAAAGTAAAGGACAGAGAAATTGTGCCGCAAATTGCTGATTTTTGTCTTTTAAGACAGGGGATTAAACTTTCGGTAATATTGGGGTTTCTAAATGGTGAGCTTATAATTTCTATGAGAAACAAGGATAACAGGAAGGATGCCGGAAAAATTCTCAGTAAAGCATTTGAAGACATAGGAAGCGCAGGAGGACATAAAACGATGGCGGCAGGAGTCATAAAGATTGAGGATTTGAATAAAGAGGATGAAGAGGAAATCTTTACAATGATTGTTGACAAAATTTCAAAAAAAATGTGATTTATATAGAAAACATTTGAAAGGAGAGGGACGATTATTTACGAGATAATTGCTATTATAGTTGTCGTGCTTTTGGCAGTTGTGACAGGAGCGCTTGTTTCATTGATATTTCAATTAAAAAGGTCATTGCAAAAAGTTGAAAAAACCATTGGAGATATAGATGAAAAAGTTTTGCCTCTAATTGAAGAAGCTCAAGTATCTATAAATAATATCAATTCTATAACAGACAAAGTTGATAGGGGATTAAGCAGTGCTGAAAAGGCTATGAATAATCTAAAGCTTGCCGCAAGCGCAGTTAAACAGGTAGGGAGCACTTTATCCTCTGATGGTATGCTGCGTTTTTTCTTAAAGTCAGGTGCATTAGTAGGAATTAAAGCGGCAGCAGGAGTGTTGAAGGAAAGACTATTTCAAAAAGGAGGGAAAAAAGATGGAAAATAAGGGAGGAGGATTTTTTTCTTTTATTGCAGGGCTTTTAACAGGAGCTTTTTTAGCTTCAGTAATTATTTCTCAGGAAGAGAAAGATGCAATGAAGGAAAAGATAACTGATAGTACGGAAGCAATGGCAAAAAAAGTAAAGGAAGCATCCGATACCGTTAAGCAAAAAGTTGATGAAGTAGTTGAATTCAGCAAACAAAAACTGGAAGAACAAAAATCAATTTGGGCTGAAGCAATTGAAGCGGGCAAAGAAGCTATAAGAAAGGAAAAAGAAATTTTATCCAAAAAAGAGGAAGAAGAAAAAGAAGAGAGAGAAGAAACTGAAATCAATTAGTTTATTAAACTCTTTGATGGATATATTTTTGCCTTTCAACAGGCCTGTAAAGAGTGTCGCGCTGTAAGGGAGTTTTGCCTGCAGATAGGATTATATCTTTTAATTCATTTTCAGAAAGAGATTCTCCAAAAATCGCACCTGCCGCTTTCGATATCTTTTCTTCTCCAAGTGTGCCTCCTATATCGTTAACTCCCAAAGAAAGAGCTTTTTTTACTCCTTCTACTCCAATTTTTACCCAGCTTGCCTGAATATTTCTTATCAGATTTCCGAAAAGAAGTCGGCTTACTGCATATACCTTATAGATAAGATTATTGTTCTCTTCTTTTCTGATTTGTCTCTCTTTAGCCAATCTTGTATTTTTAGAAACAAAAGGCAATGGGACAAATTCTGTAAATCCCATTGTCTCCTTCTGAATGGATTTGACTATATGAAGGTGTTTGGCAATATGCAATGTTGATTCAATATGGCCAAACATAATTGTTGATGTAGTCGGAATGCCTGTTTTATGTGCGCATTTTATTACATCTATCCATTGGTTGACCGATAACTTTTCAGGGCATATTTCCATTCTTACATCATCTGATAGAATTTCAGCGGCTGTGCCGGGCATTGAATCTAAACCATTCTCTTTTAAAATGCGCAAAATTTCGGCAACAGTTTTGCCGGATTTTTCAGCCAAAAAAAATATCTCCATTGGAGAGAAAGCATGGATGTGAATAAAGGGATATTTTTTTTTGACTGAATTTAGAATCTCAATATAATAGTCAAGATTTAAATCTTCATTCAGACCGCCTTGAATACAAACTTCTGTTATTTCATTGGGATTAATTTTTTCAAGGATTTCATCTATACTCATACAGTAGCTCTTTTCATCAGAGCTGTCTTTTCTAAAGGCGCAGAATTTACACTTATTGCGGCATATATTTGTGAAATTTATATTTCTATTTTTTACATATGTAACGATATTTCCGCAAAGAGATGCCCTTAAAGAATCAGCTGATTGATAAAGAAATTCTAATTCCTTTGCTGATTCAATTTCCAAGAGTGCTTTAGTTTCTTCCAAGCTCAGATCTTTTCTTGAAAGCGCTTTTTCTATTATCTTTTCAGTTGGCATCATAATATAATCCTTTCAATGGTGGATTATTTTACTTTTAATCCCTTTTGTCAAATCGAATTTATGTGCCTTTTAAGTTCTTAAAAATTGTGAAAAATGATAATAATGAAAAGCGTAAAACTTCCAAGTTTATTAAATATTAATAAGATTGACTGAATATGATATTTTTATTATTTAAGCACAAACTTTAGGAAGAGAATAATGACAGAGCTTAAGAATATAAGAAATTTTTCAATAATAGCGCATATTGACCACGGCAAGTCGACTCTTGCTGACCGTTTCCTTGAAATTACTGGTGCTCTTAGTGAAAGAGAAATGGCTGAGCAAGTACTTGACGGTATGGACCTTGAAAGAGAAAAAGGGATAACGATAAAATCTCATGCAGTGCGAATTAAATATTCTGCAAAGGATGGTAATCAATATATCTTGAATCTTCTTGATACACCGGGACATGTAGACTTCAATTATGAAGTTTCAAGAAGTCTTGCTTCCTGCGAAGGCGCTTTAGTCCTTGTCGATGCTTCACAGGGAGTCCAAGCTCAGACATTAGCAAATGTATATCTTGCAATGGAAAATGACCTTTATATGATTCCCATACTTAATAAAATCGACCTTCCACAGGTTGATATAGAAAAATCTAAAAGGGAAATGGAAGAAATTTTAGGATTTGATAAGGAAGAGATCCTTTGCGTAAGCGCAAAAAAAGGAATTGGAATTTCAGATGTTTTGGAAGCAATAGTTAAGAAAATTCCTCCTCCTTCAGGTGATCTGAATGGCCCCCTTAGAGCCTTAATTTTTGATTCTTGGTTTGATTCATATCAGGGGGCAATTATTCTTGTTAGGGTCTTGGACGGTGTGTTGAAAAAAGGCGATAGGATAATGTTTATGTCAAATGGCAAAGAGTTTGATGTTTCAAATGTTGGAGTATTGACTCCAAAACCTCTTTATGTGGATAGGTTGTCAGCAGGTGAAGTAGGGTTTGTCATAGCAGGCATTAGAAATGTCAAGGATACGAATATAGGTGATACAGTTACTCATTCCAATAAGCCTGCAAAAAAGGCTTTTCCGGGATTTAAAGAAGTAAAACCGATGGTCTTTGCAGGATTATATCCGGGTGACAGTGAGAATTATGATATTTTGCGCGATTCAGTTGAAAAGCTTAGTCTTAACGATTCGGCATTTACTTATGAGCCTGAAAGCAGTGCCGCCTTAGGATTTGGCTTCAGATGCGGTTTTCTTGGGCTTTTGCATATGGAAATAATTCAGGAGCGTCTTGAAAGGGAGTTTGGTATATCTTTGATAACAACTGCTCCTACAGTTAAATATAGAGTAATTAAGAAAAGTGGAGAAGTAACCGAAGTGGATAATCCCCAAAAGATGCCCTCTCCTTCAGAGATTGAGAAAATAGAAGAACCCTATATTCTTGCAAGTATTTTTACGCCTCCTCAATATATTGGAGGTATCGTTACATTGGCGCAGGAAAAAAGAGGAATACAAAAAGAGATAGAATATCCGGATGTTAATCGTGCAATAATACATTATGAGATACCTTTCAATGAAATGGTCCTTGATTTTTACGACCGTCTGAAATCTGTCAGCAAAGGATATGCATCTTTGGATTATGATTTCATAGGGTTTAGAGAATCAGACCTTGTAAAACTTGATATATTGATAAATGGGCAAGAAGTGGATGCACTGTCTATAATTGTCCACAGAAGTAAAGCATATACAAGAGGCAGAGAGTTGGTCGAGAAGATGAAGAGTGTAATTCCAAGACAGATGTTTGAAGTGGCGATACAAGCGGCTATAGGAACAAGAGTAATTTCAAGGGAAACAGTAAAAGCATTAAGAAAAAATGTTACGGCAAAATGTTATGGAGGAGATATTACAAGGAAGAGGAAACTTATTGAAAAACAAAAGGAAGGAAAGAAGAGAATGAAGCATGTGGGGAATGTAGAAATTCCACAGGAAGCATTTATGGCAATTCTCAAGATTTAAAATCTATTTTTATTCTTTATATGGTCAAGATTAAGTGATAAAAAACTTTTATTTGAGAAAGAATAATGACAGGAAAAGTTAAAAAAGAAAAATCTACTATCAGAGAATATGTTGAAGCAATATTGATAGCTCTTCTTCTTGCATTGGTTATAAGGACTTATATCGTCCAAGCTTTCAAGATTCCTTCCGGTTCAATGCTTGAAACATTGCAGATAGGAGACCATATTCTTGTAAATAAATTTGGCTATTGGTTTTACGAACCTAAGAGACGAGATGTGATCGTTTTTAAATTTCCGAAGAATGAAAAAAGAGATTTCATCAAAAGAATCATTGCGAAAGAATATGATGTAATCAAGGAAAGAGACAAAGTAATTTATGTGAATAATGAAAAACAGCATGAAAAATATGTGATACATAAAGATTCCTTCATAATACCCCGCAGATCTTCTGAAAAATATGGCGATGAAGCAGTAAGAGATAATTTTGGCCCTATCAAAGTTCCTGAAGGATGTTATTTCGTAATGGGAGATAATCGAGACAGCTCTTTGGACAGCCGCTTTTGGGGATTTGTAAGAAGAGAAAAGATTAAAGGTCAGGCATTCATTATTTACTGGTCTTGGGATTCTCACAAACCTTTTCCAAGAAATATTCGCTGGAATCGAATTGGTAAACTTATCCGCTAAATTTTATTTTTATGGATAAGATAGAGAAAAGAAAAAATCAAAATTCAATTACACCAATGATTCAACAGTACCTCAAAATTAAGTCTCAATATAAAGATGCTATCCTTTTTTTTAGAATGGGTGATTTTTATGAGATGTTTTTCGAAGATGCAAAAGTAGCCTCAAATATATTACAGATTGCATTGACTTCAAGGGGAAAAAACAGCGGCGAAGATGTACCTCTATGCGGCATCCCATACCATGCAGTAGATTCATACCTTCCTAAACTTCTCGCAAAGGGATTTAAGGTGGCAATTTGTGAGCAGCTTGAAGACCCATCTACTGCGAAAAAGATAGTAAAAAGAGATGTTGTAAGAGTTGTAACACCGGGCACTATTACTCAGCCAGAATATTTAAATCCCAAAAGCAATAATTATTTAGTATCAATTTGTAGAGGGAAATATGGATTTGGTTTAGCGGCGGTTGATATTACAACAGGTGAGTTTTTAACCAGCCAATTTGACTCAATGGATTATGGAGTATTATTAAATGAAATAATCAGAATCGAACCTCAGGAGATACTTCTTCCTTATGGACTTGAAGATGATTTTAAGAAAAATATTTTGAAAAAATTAGGCTATTCGCCTCTCATTTCAACTTATGATGATTGGCGATTTGAAGAAGAATCGGCGCGAAGGGCGCTTCTGGAAGGGTTGAATGTGGCTTCCCTTGCAGGTTTTGGCTGTGAGAATATGTCGGAAGCAGTGAGGGCTGCAGGCGGACTTTTTCAGTATTTAATAGAGACACAGAAGAATATCCTTAAGAATATTACTTCGCTGAAAACTCTTTCATCAGGCGATTATCTTGTACTTGATGGGACTACGCTTAGAAATCTTGAAATCTTTAAAAACCAGCTCGATGATACTCAATCTGCAACATTGCTTGATGTTATTGACAATACAAAGACTGCTATGGGTGGAAGATTAATCAGAAAATGGCTTTCAAAACCACTCATAAGTGTTGATAAAATCAGAAATCGGCAATTGGCTGTCAAAGAATTTATTGAAAAGAGCAGAGAAACTTCAAAAATAATCGCAGAACTCAAAGAATTCAGAGATATTGATAGAATTTTGGGAAAATTGGCTTCCGGAAATTGCAGTCCAAGAGACATTGTTGCATTAAGAAAATCCCTTGACCATATTCCTCCTATACTGGAAGTGCTTAATGAGTTTGACAGCAAATTGATAATAGCTCTTAAAAATGAAATGAGCACTTTTGATGAGATGAGAGAGACTTTATCCAGTGCACTGGTCGAAAATCCGCCTCTTAACATTAGGGATTGCGGAGCCATAAGAGATGGTTTTGACGCGAAGTTAGACCAATTGAGAGATATCAAAAACAATACGCGTAAATGGATTTCAGAGCTTGAAGAAAAGGAGCGCCAAAGAACTTCTATATCTTCGCTCAAGGTAAAATATAACAAAGTTTTCGGCTACTATATTGAGGTGACGAAAGCCAACTTACAAAATGTGCCGGACAATTACATAAGAAAGCAGACACTGGTAAACGCCGAGCGATTCATAACGCCTGAACTGAAAGAGTATGAAGAAAGTATTTTGAATGCAGAGGAGAAGATTAAAGAAATAGAGACGAAGATATTCGACGACCTTGTCAAAAAGGTAGAGGAGAATATGACAGCAATTCAAAAAACCTCATCTGCAGTAGCACAGATTGATGTTCTTTCCAATCTTGCAAATATTGCCGCAGAAAACAACTATGTATGTCCTGAAGTCAATGATTCAGACAAGATATACATAAAAAACGGCCGTCATCCTGTTATTGAAAAACTCTTCTTCGATGAAAAATTTGTACCTAATGATACCTATCTCGATTGTTCAGAAAATAGAATGATGATTATAACTGGACCTAATATGGCTGGTAAATCAACCTATATGCGGCAGGTGGCATTGATTGTAATACTTGCACAGATGGGATCTTTTGTGCCAGCGGAAAGCGCTGAAATAGGAATTGTTGATAGAATTTTTACGAGAGTCGGGGCAAGCGACAACCTTGCACGGGGTCAAAGCACATTTATGCTCGAAATGAATGAGACAGCCAATATCGTGAACAATGCCTCAAAGAGAAGTCTCATAATTCTTGATGAAATTGGAAGAGGCACAAGCACATTTGATGGAGTCAGCATTGCATGGGCTGTTGCGGAATATATTCATTCCCATCCGAGTCTTGGGGCAAGGACACTTTTTGCAACACACTATCATGAGCTTACGGAATTAAGTGATGTTTTGGAAGGCGTTAAAAATTATAATGTTGCTGTGAGAGAATGGAATGATGAAGTTATTTTTTTAAGAAAGATAGTTGAAGGAGGGACTGACAAAAGTTATGGGATTCATGTTGCAAAACTTGCAGGTTTGCCGTCAAAAATCATAGAACGAGCGAGAGAAATTTTAAAGAATTTAGACTCTCGAGAGTATAATGAAAAGGGATCCCTTTCTATACTTGGAAAGAAAGAAGGAGAAGAAATAAAAAACCAACAGATACTTCCCTTATTCAATAAGGAGGAAACAGATGTTATAGATGAACTTCGCAACATCGATATCAATTCAATGACGCCAATTGATGCGCTGAATTATCTTAATAATATCAAGAAAAAATTAGAAAAAGGAGAAAATTGACATTGAATGTATATGAAAGAAATATAAATGCTTCGATTGAAACTCCTGCTGGAGAAAACCTTATAACAAGAGCATCACTTCTTGACTTAGACCATAATATAAGAATTCAGCTCATAACTGAGATTGCAACAAGGACGATAACTTCGGCATCAGTTGAAATGGTCAAGACTCCCTTTGAAGCCTGCCGCCAAGCTTTGCCAAATGTCGAGAAGTTAAAGGGATTGAAGATTGAGAGAGGCTTTGCAAAGAAGATGAGAAAGATTGTTGGAGGGAATACAGGATGCACGCATATAGTCGAGCTTATGCTGACGGCGGCTTCTTTGACTTCAAATGCTATACTTCTTGAAGCGGCAAGAGACCCCATAAAGAGGCGGCTTTTTGCAATGAAATCTGAAAGTGAGAGAATGAATGAGCTTGAAGATTTCTTAAAAGACAGCTGTGTAGTTTTTAAACAAGAAGAGTGAAAAGAGATAAAATCATAATAGATACAGACTGTGGTATCGATGATGCAATAGCGATTAAGGTTGCTTCTCATTATTTTGGGAAAAACTTGATAGCTATTACCGTTGTTGCTGGAAATGTTCCAATTGAAAAAGCCGGAGAAAATGTATGCCGTTTATTGCCGCTCTTTAATGAAAATTACAAAAATATTCCTATCTATTTAGGAAGTGGAAAACCTCTTCGCGGAAAATTATTCCCTTTTGCATTTGAATATCATTCCTCTGATGGACTTGGAGGATTGTCAGGAAAAATAGATAAAATTATAGGCAGTTATAAGATAAATGCTTCAAAAATTTCAGCCATAGAAGCAATGGCGGATATTGTTAGAAAGGAAAAATCGAATTCATTAAGGTTAATCACAATAGGACCGCTTACCAATATTGCAAAAGCGATTTTAAAATATCCTGATATTATGAAAAGGATTAAAGAGATAATCATTATGGGAGGAAGCTTCTATTATCCCGGGAATATTACGCCGCTGGCTGAATTCAATGTTTATTGCGACCCTTATGCCGCATCTGTTGTTTTTTCTTCGGAGATTCCAATCAGAGTTTTAGGACTAAATATAACGGAAAGGGTTTTCTTTAAAAAAAATGAAGTTGAAAGGTGCTTTAAAGATGCAAAAGGGCAAATAGGAAAAGTCTTAAAAGAATTATTGCTTCGTCATATTAAACTTCATAGAAGGGCAGAAAAGTTTGAAGGAGCTTTCCAGCACGATCCTGTTGCTGTTGTTGCGGCATTAAAGCCGAATCTTTTTTGGTGGGAGAGAAGAAATGTAAATATCATAGTTGAGAATAAAGAACTTAAAGGTATGACATATGCCGATTTTAGGAGAAAAAGCATAAGAAGCGGCAATACTTTGATAGCAGTTGATTTAGATATAGAAGCAGTAAAAAAGGTTATAATTGAAGGTATTCAATGAAAAATAGTTTGGTCGTAGTTGGCAGCGCAAATGTAGATTTTAGTGCTAAATGTGAGAGGCTTCCTTCAAAAGGTGAAACGGTTTTGGCATCCTCTCTCGAGATTAGCTTTGGCGGTAAGGGTGCTAACCAGGCATTAGCTGCACTTAAAGGAGGTGCGGATGTCTTTTTCATTACAAAAGTGGGATGTGACGAATGGGGAAGAAGATATAGAGATTATCTCAAAAGTAAAGGAATATCAGAAAATGGAATATTGAGAGATAAGAGAGAGCATACAGGCATAGCGCTTATTACTGTAGATGAAAAAGGGGAAAATATCATATCTGTTTATCCCGGTGCAAATTCACTTCTTTGCCCAAATGATGTGCTGAGAGGTGAGGTTTTTTTTAAGAAATCATCTGTCCTTTTACTTCAGCTTGAAATTCCAATGGAAACTGTGGACAAATCTTTATCCTTAGCAAAGGAGAATAGATTGTTGACAATTCTAAATCCTGCACCTTCAAGAAGATTGGCAAATTCATTGCTTAAAAAAGTTGATCTATTGACACCAAATAGAAAGGAAGCTGAGGAGATATCGGGAATTAAAATAGGAAGTAAAAGGGATGCATTGAAATCTGCGGAAATTCTTATGAAGAAGGGCGTAAAATCGGTTGTCATAACATTAGGCAGGGAAGGAGCAATTTTTCACAGCATAAATAAAACTTTATCGTTTAAACCTCCCACTGTAAATGCAATAGATAGCACCGGCGCAGGCGATGCTTTCAATGGTGCTTTAGCGGCATATATTTCTAGGGGTGAAGATATTGAAAATGCTTGTAGAATGGCAGTAGCGGCAGGGACATTTTCTGTTGGGAGGAGAGGAATCCATAATTCATATGGGACTGAAAGGCAGATAAAGAAAATAAACAGGTTAGTTGAAGTAAGGGAGATAAAATGTAACTGAAAAATATACTCTTATTCATCTAATGTTTCAGTGCCTTTACAGGCTTTAACACATACACCGCATATTGAAACTCCGATTCCCCTAATCTTTGAAAATTCTTTGAGTTTAATGATACATTTTTCTCTTTCATATCCCGCTTCAGTGATTGCTTCAGCAGGGCAGAGAGATATACATTCATTGCATTTTTTACAGCTTCCTTCCAAAGGATTACCTGTCGGTAGAGGGAGGTTTGTTAAAATTGTAACAAGGCGAACTCTTGCACCATATTGAGGAGTGATGAATAGAGTTGAGCGTCCTATATAGCCCAATCCTGCTTCTCTTGCCACAAGTCGATGTGAAAGATGTCCAAGCTGTTTTTCCCAATCTACCATCTGAGATGAAGGGATTGGCACGCTTGAATATCCTAAAGAGTCGATTTTTTTGCAAACTGCAAGGGCAATTTGGTCAAGACGATAATTGACGGCTTTATAGTGGTGTTTATAGATTAATGTGGGAGAATCTTTAATATCGTTAATAATAGCATCTGATAGCTTCACAACTATTGAAATTGCATAGGGAAGTGAATCTGCTATTTTTATAATTAGAGGATGAAAGGTCTTTTTAATGTTTTTGATATCTGCCACCCCTATAAGCGATGCGCCTTCTCTTATAGCAATTTCCTGTAACTGTTCAAAATTTTTTTCTCTCTCATCCATTTTTCAGATTTTCCTCTACTCTTCAGTTGCTTTTTTAATAGACTTGAAGGTGATATCAAGAAGTGAATTTAATTCCTCTTCACTTATTGAAAGAGGGGGCATCAATACGACTACATTACCAAGGGGACGAATTACTGCGCCCATTTCTCTTGCAAAATCAGTAACCTTATAACCCATCTTCAATTCAATGGGATATGGTTCTTTCGTTTTTTTATCCTTTACCAATTCAATACCTGTTATAATTCCCTTTTGCCTGATATCTCCAATGTGCTTTAGCTCTTTGAATTCTTTTAATCGATTTTCAAGAAGCTCAATCTTCCCTCGGAGCTTTTCCAATATATTTTCCTTTTCGAAAATTTCTATCGATGCTAATGCGGCTGCACAGGCGAGAGGGTTGCCTGTATAGGTATGGCCATGAAAGAAAGTTTTGAATTCTGAATAATCTCCTAAAAATCCATTATATATTTTTTCTGTGGTGATTGTCACAGCAAGAGGTAAATATCCGCCTGTAATCGATTTTGCAAGGGCAAGAAAATCAGGTGTTACTTCTTCATGCTCACACGCAAACATTTTACCTGTTTTGCCAAAACCGACCGCTACCTCATCGGCGATAAGAAGCAGGTTGTATTTGTCACATATATTGCGCACTTTTTTTAAATAACCGGGAGGTGAAACAATCATTCCTCCTGCACCCTGTACAAGTGGTTCGAGAACGACAGCTGAGATATTTTCAGCATCTTGTAATATTATTTCTTCCATTTTGTCAGCACAGGCGAGTGAACAGGAGGGGTAGTCTAATTCCAATTCACATCTATAGCAATATGGCGAGGGAGATTTATATGAATCAAAAAGCAAAGGTCTGTAAAGTTCATGAAAAAGGTCAATGCCTCCAACACTCACTGCACCAAGAGTGTCTCCGTGATAACCTTCTTTTAGGCATACAAACTTTCTTCTTTCTCTGCCTGTTGTCTGTTTCCAATATTGGAAGGACATTTTAAGTGCAATTTCAACGGCTGTTGAGCCATTATCAGAATAAAATATTTTAGAGAGACCTTTGGGGACAATCTCTCGAAGCTTCATTGCAAGTTTTATTGCTGGGACATTTGATATACCAAGTAGAGTAGAATGGGATATTTTCCCTATCTGCTCTATTATTGCTTCGTCGATTTCTTTTTTTCTGTGTCCATGTGTTGTTACCCACAAGGAAGAAACTCCATCGATATATCTTTTCCCGTATATGTCGATCAGATAACTTCCTTCTCCTCTTTCAATTATCAAGGGTGTGCTCTGTGTATATTCCTTCATTTGCGTAAAAGGATGCCAAATTATATTTCTGTCTGCATCTTCTAATGTTTTCTTATAGTCATCATTTTTTGAAATATTTCCATTTGGCATTTTAACTGCTCACCTCCGGTTTAAGTTCAGCATCTTCTATCATTTGCATATCATCTTCAGGTGAATTCCCTTTTGTTGTAAGATAGTTGCCCATAAGAGTGCCGTTTGCACCTGCAAAGAAAATCATTGATTGTAGAGAGCGAAGATTCACTTCTCTGCCGCCGCAGATGATAATATCCTTTGAAGGCAGAATAAAACGATATAGAGCAATAAGACGGAGTATTTCAAGAGGTTTCATAGGTGTCATACCCTCAAGAGGCGTGCCGGGAATAGGATTTAAAAAATTCATAGGAACCGAGTCAACATTTAGCTCTTTTAAAGTGAATGCAAGTTCTATTCTTTGTTCTTCACTTTCGCCCATTCCGAATATACCGCCTGAACAAACCTTGAAACCAAGGGATTTGGCTGTTTTTACAGTTTCAATCCTCTCTTTGAAAGTGTGTGTTGAACAGATATTTTGATAGAAGCTTTCTGCCGTTTCAAGATTGTGATGGTAATTGGTCAGTCCTGCATCCCTAAGTTTTTTGCCTTTTTCATAGGTGAGCGCACCAAGCGAGGCGCACGATGGAATCTTGAATTTTCCTGAATATTTTTTAAATGTTTCGAGGAGTTTGTTAAAATCATTTTCATTTCTTATTTCTTTGCCGCTTGTAACAACAGAAAACTCACTTGCACCGCTCTTGTATGCATCTTCTGCCCTTTTTATAATTTCATCAGGATTCATAAGAGGATAAACAGGAGCATTTGTCTTATAGTGGGCAGATTGGGCGCAGAATGAACAATCCTCTGAACAATTGCCTGATTTTGCGCTTACGATTGAGCAGAGAATAATATTTTTGCCTTTGTATTTCTCTCGTATTCGAGATGCTGAAGCAAAAAGGTCGAGAAAGCAATCCTTTGAATTTTTATAGATATTTAATGCTTCATCAAAGGATATTTCATAACCTTCCAAGATTTTTTTCTCAATGTCGTAAATTATCATTTTTACCTCGTAATCAAGATTTAATCCTGTTGATAGATATCATTATTTAGATGAAAATTAAAGGCGATTCTAAGTTTTTAAAACATTCAGCACTCATTTTCAATCTCAATAACTTCAAAATTTGTTTATTTCAATATTCATCCAAAGGATATTAATCTATGGTAATCATTATTATGAAGGCAATGTTTATGAAATTGAAAATAGCAGACAAAAATTGTTTAAAATAAAGACAAAAATCCGAAAAAAATAGCTATGTTTTTCAGTAAGAAAAATAAGAAGGGTTTTACCCTGATTGAATTGATGATTGTTGTTGCAATTATAGGAATTCTTGCTGCTATTGCGGTGCCGAATTTTCTGAAGTTTCAAAGCCGCGCAAAGCAATCTGAAGCTAAAAACAATCTTTCAGCAATTTTCACCGCTGAAATTTCTTATTTTGGAGAATATAACAGCTTTGGGACAAAATTTTCTGATATCAGATGGGTATATGAAGGAAGCACACGATATGAGTATTTCCTGTCGGACAGTGAAACAACAGGCAGCGTTAGCGGTTTGTCTGTGCCAAATGGTGTTGCTGTAACATCCTATGCATTTACTGCAGGTGCAACAGGAAATATCGATAATGACACATCATATTTTGATATGTGGACAATAAATGATAAAAAAATTCTTACCAATTTGACAAATGATGTGAATTTAGATTAACAATTGATTCCTCTTTTTCTCCGCTTTTGAAAGCTTACCGATTTATATTTCTGGATTTTTCTCAATTTTATTTATAAAAATTTAGTAGATTATTAGAAAGGAGAAAAAATGTGTAATCAATGGAATAGAAAATTTTTAATAATTGTATTCTCACTAATTCTTCTTACAGGATACTCTGTAAATCGAGTTGATGCAGTTAAGAATCGAAGAAATACATTAAAGGTTAAAAATGCTTTTCCCCTTTATGAAAAATCTTACCGTATTGGAATATCAGCATCTAAGCTTAAATCATTAGGTAAATATATGTTGAAGCTTATCAATAAAGACCGCAAAAAAAACGGCTTGGCAAAGGTTAAATGGGACAGTATAGCAGCAAAGGCAGGGCAGAAGCATTCAGATGAAATGGCAAAAGGAGGATATCTTTCTCACTGGAATAAAAAGGGGCAAAAACCTGACCAAAGGTATACAAATGCAGGGGGCAGAGATTATGTTGCCGAAAATGTTTATATGCATTGTGAATTTAGTGGGGATATTGCTCTTAGCAAAAAGAGAATCAAAAGCGCTGAAAAGACATTTATGAATAGTGCTGGGCATAGAGCAAATATATTGAGAGGCACTCATACTCATGTTGGCATTGGAATTGCAGTAAAGAATGGATGTATATTTATTTCACAAGAATTTGTAGACCGGTTTGGGACATATGGAAAAATTCCAAAAAAAGCTGATGTTGGAGAAGAAATTATAATAACCGGTACATTGGATAGTGGAGTCGATTTTGATTTCATAGGCATATATTGGGAGGAGAAGCCAAAAAAGATGTCAAAGAAAAAGTTGAAAAAAACAGGAAGTTATTCTTCTCCTGAAACTTTTGATAAGGTTACTTACTATAATAAATCATCAGGTGTAATTATTAATGGTCAATCCTTTTCCCTTCAAGCGCCTGTAGGGGATTTTGGTCCCGGGTTATATTATGTGAGGATAAGGGTAGTTAAAGACGGGAATGATGCGCTTGCATCTCAACGGACCATCCTTGTCAAATAGATTTTTGAAGATAATAACCTATTTTTTTCTTCTAACATAAATCGCAGAAAGGCTAATTGCAATAGTTAAAAGAAGGAATGATGAAGGTTCGGGAACTAACGTTACAAAATTATCAAATCGCATATCTGTTCCGCCGAATGTCGTTCCATTGATGAAGACCTCGATTGCCCCGACATTTGAAAAATCTGCTCCACTGCCGCTTTGGATTATAAAATTGGAAAAAAGAGCAGTATAAGTTTGTGGTGTTGTATAGATACCACCGGGAAGATTGATTGTATATTTTGACCAATTGGAGGCATCAGTATAGATTGAGATATCGATAGTTGCAGGAAGATCATCAAAGAGAACTGTAAGCGATACTCCGTTATTATTGTTTCCTTCTGTTATATCTATTCCACCAAGCCCTGTTGGATTTAGTGAAGGGCTGTTGTCTATGCCGTCCCAAGTTAAAGTAGTACTTGCAGTGCTTGAAGCGTTCTGAGATTGATCCAACACTGAAAAGCCCCCTAAATCGGCTTCGACAGTTACTCCAGCTCCTGAAATCAACTGCACTGTCATATCTCTTTCATTTCCCAAAATATCTCCTGAGGTAGAAGTAACCGAACTGCTTTGTGTCCCCGGTGAACTCAAACTGATAACCTGATGAGTGTCGAATGAATCGATAACCATTGCATTAATGTTTATGCTTACAAATATGAAGCAAATGATGATGAATAATATCTGTATCAAATTGTTCTTTTTTATAATCTTCACTTTTTCTCCTCCCCCATTAACATATCTTTCCTCTTAAAAAAAAAAAAAAAAATATGCCAAGATGATGAAAATTATATTT